>CATPBQ010000211.1 GCA_955652795.1 uncultured Steroidobacteraceae bacterium
ACGGCGCGGAGTCCCTGGAGGCCCTGTCCAAGGCGGTCGAACGGCTGCGGACCTCCGTGTTGTCGCAAGACCACGCCGCATTCGTTGCTTTGATGCGCCGCGGGCGCGATTATCTCGCCGGTCGGCGCAGCCTGGCCGAGCACCGCACCTGAGGATCAGGAGGATTCTCGCGCCATGCCTGGATCGCACCCTGAGCCGCTGGCCGGTGACGCGCCAGCCGCCGCCCAGCGCGGCGAGCTGGAGCCCGAAATTCGCGCGCTGCACGCCCGCCTCGCCGCGCTGACCGCGCAAGTCGGCCGTAACGACTCGCTCCTGCGTAAGACCCAGGAGCGCGAGCTGGAGCTGCTGCGCGCCGGCTCGCTGGCGCAACTGTTCGAGCGGCTCATCGTGGGCTTACGGACCTCCTACCAGCTCGATGAGGTCGGGCTGTTCCTGCACGACCCGCAGCACGAAATCCGGCATCTGCTCTCCGGGGACGGCCCGGAGCTCGAGCAGGTGCAGGGAGTGTGCTTCGTCGACGCGCTGACGACGGTGGCGCCGCAGCTCGCCAACCTCGAGCGCCCGTGGCTGGGCCCCTTCCACAAGGCCGACCACGAGCTGCTGCTGCCGGGCGTCGCGCGTGCGGGGAGTCTCGCGCTCATCCCGCTGCGCCGTCACGAGCAGCTCGACGGCGTGCTGGTGTTCTCCAGCGTCGACCCGGTGCGCTTCACCCAGGAGCTGGCGAGTGATTTCCTGGCGCACCTCGGGCTGGTGGCGGCGATCTGCATCGAGAACGCCGTCAATCGCGCGCGCCTGCTGCGCAGCGGATTCACCGATTTCCTCACCGGGTTCCACAATCGCCGCTACCTGCACGCGCGCCTGCGCGAAGAGCTGGCGCGGGCGCAGCGCGCCCGGCAGTCGATCGTGTGCCTGATGATCGACCTCGATCACTTCAAGCGCATCAACGACCAGTATGGACACCTGGCGGGCGATGCCGTGCTGCGCGAGGTGGCGCAGCGCATCGACGCCGAGATGCGTATCAGCGACACCGGTGCGCGCTTCGGCGGCGATGAGTTCGCAGTGGTGTTGTCGGAGGCGGCGATCACCGACGGTGAGCGGGTGGCGGCGCGCGTGCTGCATGCGGTGCGCAACCAGCCGCTGGTCATCGGCAAGACCGCCGAAACGGTAACGTTGTCGATCGGGGTGGCGTCCGCCACACCCGGGCCCGGCATGCGCGACTACAAGGTGCTGGCGGAGCGCCTGATGGCGGAGGCGGACGCGGCGCTGTATCGGGCGAAGAGCGCGGGTCGCAATCGGATCGCGACCTCGCCGAACCTGGTCGGCTAGCTATCGCCCCCGTCCGCGCAGCAACACCACGAACAGTGGCGCACCCACCAGGGCCATGATCGCCCCCACCGGCAACTGCCGCGGGCTCGCGATCGTTCTCGCCACCAGATCGGCGGCGGCCAGCACCATCCCGCCGGCAAGCGCCGCGGCGGGCGCGACAATGCGGTGATCGCTGCTGCGGAATGCCAGGCGCACGGCGTGCGGGGTAATGAGCCCCACGAAGCCGACCGTGCCGGCGCTCACCACGGCGATGGCGGTGAGTGTGGCGCAGGCGATGAACAGCAGCGTGCGCCAGGCCTCCAGCGCAAGTCCCGCGGTGCGCGCGCGCAGCTCACCCGCGGCGAGCACGTTGAGCGGGCGGGCGACGAGAATCGCAACCGTCACGGCGAGCGCCGCGGCGCCGGCGCTGAGGGAGGGACTCACCGCCCACTCGAGGTCCCCGGCCAGCCAGAACACCATGCCGCGCACCCGCGAGGAGTCCGCGAGTGCGAGCAGCACGCTCACCAGCGCCCCACAGGCGCTCGCCAGCACCACCCCCGTCAGCAACAGCCGCGGCGTACCGCCGCCCCGCGCCAACAGATACACCATGCCGACGGCCCCCAGGGCCCCCGCGACCGCGGCCGATTGCACCACGATCGCTGCAGCACCGGCGATCATGGCAAGCAGGGCGCCAACGGCGGCGCCGCCGGAGACCCCGAGAACATAAGGGTCGGCGAGCGAGTTGCGGAACAGGGCCTGCAGCAGCACGCCGCAGAGCGCCAGGAGGCTGCCGACGCCGAACGCCGCCAGCACCCGCGGCAGCCGCACGGCGATGAGGACGCTGCGCGTGGTCGGGTCGCCGGAACCCACGAGCGCCGCGAGCGCCCGGCTTACGCCGATCCCGGAGCTGCCGATGAGCAGCGCGGCCAGAAACACCGCGGCGGCCAGCGCGCCGAGGAGCAGCAGGCCGCGCAGGGGTGCCCGTTCCGCGCTCTTCAAGCTCATGCCGTTGCGCCCACACCGGTACCAAGACAAAGGGGGTGTTAGCGTCTCACGGCGGGCGCGCCTTGTGGCAGACTTCGAGTCCTTCATGAGCGACCTCATCGATTCAGACGGTTTTCGCAGCAACGTCGGCATCGTCCTGATGCACCGCGAGGAGGTATTCCTCGGCCGCCGCACCGGCGGGCGCGGCTGGCAGTTCCCCCAGGGCGGGGTGCGCTCCGGAGAGGCGCCCGAGCAGGCCCTGTACCGCGAGCTCGATGAAGAGATTGGTGTCGACCAGTCGAACGTGGAACTCGTCGGCCATACGGCCGGGTGGTTGCGTTACCGGCTGCCCTCGCGCTACATCCGGCGCAATCAGCGTCCGGTGTGCATCGGCCAGAAGCAGCGCTGGTTCCTGCTGCGAATGAGGAGCACCGAGGTCCTGTTCGATTTCGGCCGCACCAGCGAGCCGGAATTCGACCAGTGGCGCTGGGCTCCGTACTGGGAACCGGTGCGGGAAGTCATCTACTTCAAGCGCCCGGTGTACGCGCGCGCGCTCGAGGAGCTTGCGCCGCTCGCCTTCCCGCAGGGGCGGCCGGCCTTACCCACGTGGTGGGACAAGGTGACCGCGCGCGGCGGCCACCGTGGCGCATCCGCGCCGGCGCACTGAAGCGGCGCCTTGCGTTCGCTCGCGAGCATGCTCGGCAGGAACCGCGGCCCGCCGCGGGTCGTGCGCCACAGCTCGTCCAGGCTGCAGACGGCGTTGCTGATCGCCGGGGTGCTCATCGGCGTGTTTGCGCTCTACGTGGTGTACGAGCTCGGCCGCTACAACGCCGGTTACGACCGCCAGGCCGTGGCGCAGCGGCGCGCTGAGCTCGAGGTACAGATCGAGCACCTGGAGAAGACCAACCGGGAGCTGCGCACCCGGCTCGCCGAGCTCGACACCATCCGCGTGGGCCGGGCGCGCGAGCAGGCGGAGGTGGCGCGCACCATGGGCGACCTGCAGGCGCAGGTGGCGCGCTTGTCGCAGGAGCTCGCGTTCTACCGCGGCGTGGTCGCGCAGGGAGCCGCGACCGCCGGTGTCAGGATCGAGCAGCTGCGCATCACAGCCGGCCAGCGCCCGGCGACCTATATCGTCCACATGTCGCTGGTGCGCTCGGGACGTGTCGAGACCCCGGCCACCGGCAGCGTGCAGATGAGCCTCGACGGCACGGTGGCCGAGGGCGCGCGCACGCTCGATCTCGCGACACTGACCGCGGGCCGACAGCGCGAGCTGCGCTACAACTTCCGCTACCTGCAGAGCTTCGAGCAGGAGCTCACCGTGCCGCTGAGCTTCAAGCCCGAACGGCTCAACGTCGAGGTGAGCTCGGCCCGCCGTGATGTGGCGCCGCTCTCGCAGACGTTCCTGTGGAGCGTCGAGGCCTCTCCCTGAGCTGAAAATTCCAGGGCGCCATCGGAGGGAAGCATGTTCACACGCGATTCCAGGCCGCCGCGCATCGATACGCTGATCGGCAAGGCCGCGCGGGTGCACGGCGATGTCGAATTCCAGGGCGGGCTGCACCTGGACGGCCATATCGGCGGTGGCGTTCGCTCCGGCGGGGCGCCGGATGCGACCCTGTCGGTCAGCACAACCGGCTCCATCGAAGGGCCGGTGGAGGTGCCGAACGTCATGCTGGAGGGGACGGTCAAGGGCGACATCCGTGCCCGTGGACGCGTGGTTCTGGGGGCGACAGCCCGCGTCGAGGGCAACGTTTACTACGGCGTCATTGAAATGGCATTGGGTGCCCAGATCATGGGTAAGGTGGTGCGCCTTGCGCCGGAGGCCCCTCCGCCGGGGCAGGGCCCGAAGAGCCCAGGGACACCGGGGATGTGAAGTGCGGCTTTGACCCGGCGGCAGGTGGCTTCTAGACTGGCCCGATGGAGACTATGAGTACGACCGAGATACTGCCGGAGACCCCTGCGCTGCAGTTCACCGATGCCGCGGCCCGCAAGGTCGGGGACCTGATCCGTGGCGAAGGGAACCCGAAGCTCATGCTGCGCGTGTTCGTGCAGGGTGGCGGCTGCTCGGGGCTGCAGTACGGCTTCGAGTTCGATGAGCAGATCCAGGACGGCGATACCTGCGTCGAGAACCTCGGCGTGAAGCTGCTGGTCGATCCGATGAGCGTGCAATACCTCACCGGCGCGGAGATCGATTACCGCGAGGGGCTCGACGGCGCGCAGTTCGTGATCCGCAACCCGAACGCGACCACCACCTGTGGCTGC
>CATPBQ010000212.1 GCA_955652795.1 uncultured Steroidobacteraceae bacterium
AACCAGAAGAACTCCGGCTTCCTGCCCGCGGAGCGCGCCTGGATGGATCGGTTGTTCGGGCCGGCCGGGTACGTGGACGCGTTCCGCGAGGTGCGCCCCGAGCCGGAGCTGTACACCTGGTGGTCGAACCGCGGGCGGGCGCGCGCCAACAACGTCGGCTGGCGCATCGACTACCAGGTGGTGAGTGGCACGCTCGCCGGCAAGGCACGCGCCGCCTCGATATACAAGCAGAAGCGCTTCTCGGATCACGCGCCGCTCATCATGGACTACGATCTTTGAGCGCGCCGCGCGCCACCGGCCAGCCGCGGCTGCGGGAGGTGCTCGCGAGCCCCAAGATGCTGGCGATCCTGTTCCTCGGGGCCGCCTCCGGGTTTCCCAACCAGATCACCGAGAGCGCGCTGCAGGCCTGGCTCAAGGACTCGGGCGCCACCAACATCACCATCGGCGTGATGTCGTACGTGGCGCTGCCCTACCTGCTGAAATTCCTGTGGGCGCCGTTCATCGATCGTTATCCGCTGCCGCTGCTCGGGCGGCGCCGCGGCTGGATGCTGGCGATGCAGGCCGCGCTCGCCGCCACCATCGCGCTGTTTGCGCTGCAGAACCCCGCGGCGGCGCTCGCGCCGATCACCGCCTGCGCCGTGGCTATCGTATTTTTCTCGGCGACCCAGGACATCGCCTTCGATGCTTACCGCACCGACGTGTCGCTGCCGAACGAACGCGGACTCGCCGCGGCCGCCACCAACCTCGGCTACCGCACGGCCGCCTGGCTCGCCTCGGCCTGCGCGCTGATCGTCGCCGATCACTTCGGCTGGCGGCCCGCGTTCCTGGTTCTCGCCGCCCTCATGCTGGCATTTGGCCTGGCGACGGCACTCGCTCCGGAACCTGACTATCCTCACCGGCCGCGCTCGCTGCGCGAATCGGTGGTGGTACCGCTGCAGGAACTACTGGGCACTCCGAGCGCTGCGACGCTGATCGTGGTGGTGCTGCTGTTCAAGGTGGGTGATGCCCTCGCCAACAAGCTGTTCACGCCATTCATGATGGACGTCGGGTTCTCGAAAACCGAAATCGCGCTCATCGTGAAAGCACTGTTCACGGCGAGCACGCTCGTCGGCTCGGTGCTGGGCGGCATTCTCATGGTGAGACTGGGGCTGCTGCGCTCGATGCTCGTCTTTGGCGTGCTGCAGGCGACGAGCAACCTGCTCTACTGCACGCTCGCGCTCGCCGGCAAGAGCTACCCCATCATGGCCGGCGCCGTGGTCATCGAGCACGTCGCCGGCGCGATGGGCAGCATTGCGCTGGTTGCGCTCATCATGGCCCTGTGCGATGTGCGCTACAGCGCGTTTCAGTACGCTCTGCTGTCGGCGCTCGCGCTGCTGCCGCGTTACAGTCTCGGGTACCCGGCCGGCTGGATTGCCGACCACGGCGGCTGGTATGTCTACTACGTGATGAGTTTCGTGCTCGCATTGCCGGGGCTGACAATGGTGTACCTGACCCGGCGCCAGATCGACGCGCTGGACAGGCTGCGCAGCTAGAACGGCCGTGACCACCGGCGATGGCATGCAGCGCGCCCAGGCCTTCGACCTGGAGAGGGTCGTATGCCGCCTCACGGACCTCGAGCGCCAAGGTGCACGCGCCTTCACCATCGGTGCCGGTGACTGGCCGCTCAGGGGCTTTGTAGTGCGGGTGGGCGAGGCGGTGCGCGGCTACGTGAACCGCTGCCCGCACGCCGGTCATCCGCTGAATCTGCTGCCGGACCGATTCCTCACGCCCGACGGCGCGCTCATCCTGTGCTCTTCGCACGGCGCCCTGTTCGAGAAGAGTACCGGCTTTTGCGTGGCGGGTCCGTGCGCCGGACGCGCGCTCACCCCCGTGGCGCTCGAGATCAGGTACGGATTCGTCCTGCTGGCCGACAGCGTGGACGTGAACGCTCTGGCGCAGGCGGCCTCTTAGCGATGCGTGCGGCTTTGGGGGCGGCGGATCATTCGAACAGATCGATACCGTCGAGCGCGCTCGCCCTGAGGTCACGATCCTCGCCCAGCGAGTCCGAGTTGCGGCCCTCGTCGTCCGTGGCCTCGACGTCGACCGAGCCGCTCCAGTCCTCGGGGGCTTCGGCGGCTTCCAGCCCGCCGTCCTCCCACTGCGTCTCCCAGTCCTCGATGTCCATTTCCTCGACCGTGCCGTCGAAATACTGGATTTCGATGGTGCCGTCATCGTCGTCGAGGGCCACCACCTCGAACAACGCACCGCCGCTTAAGCGGTACCAATCGCCGATCGCTGGTTGAGGAGTCGCCATCGTCGCCACCTCCCGCGGAAGACATTCCCTGGTTTCTGCGGATTCCAAGTGCGCTCTACAATTGATGTTGCGCTTCGTCTTTGACGCTTTCAAGAACTATCGGGGAATTTCGCCGCGGGCCGTCCGTTGCGCACAGCATCATGCTCGAGCAGCCACTGAAATTCTTTGTCGTATTCTTCGTGGTCGTCGAACCGATCTCGCTCATTCCGCTGTTCACCGGGCTCACTGCCGGCGCCACCCGCCAGTACAAGCGCCGCATGGCGCTGAAAGCCGTCGGCGTGTCCGCCGTGATCCTGCTGCTGTTCGCGCTCGGCGGGGCGGCGTTCCTCAAGCTCATGGGCATCAGCCTCGAGGCGTTTCGCATATTCGGCGGCTTGCTGTTGTTTCTGCTCGCGCTGGAGATGGTGTTTGCGCGCGAATCCGGCACGCGCACTTCCAGCAGCGAAGCGGCCGAGAGCCGGCGGCGCGCGGACATCTCGGTCTTTCCGCTGGCGTTTCCGTTCATCGCAGGTCCCGGGGCGCTCGCCACTATTCTCCTGTGGTTCGGCCCGCTGCACCTTGCTGGCCAGGCGGCGCTCTTTGGCACGCTGCTGGCCGCGGTGGCACTGGTACTCGTGATCGCATTGGTGCTGATGCTGCTGGCCGATCCACTGATGCGCGTGATCGGCGTGACCGGCGCCAATGTTGCCGCCCGGCTCCTGGGGGTGATCCTGGGCGCGCTCGCCGTGCAGTTCGTGCTCGACGGACTGCGCCAGGCGTTCGGCGTCAACTGAAGGCGTGCCGACCGTCTCAGGTTCGCCGGAACGCCAGGTCCCAGACTTCGTGGCCCAGGCGCTCGCCGCGCCGCTCGAAGCGCGTGGGCGCGCGTTCCGCCGGCCGCGGCACGAAAGCGCCGTCGGCCGCGAGATTCTCAAGGCCTGGCGTTGCAGCCAGTGTCGAGAGCATCTCGAGCGCGTACGGCTGCCAGTCCGTGGCGAGGCGCAGCACCCCGCCGTGCGTGAGGCGGCTCACCGCCAGCTCGGCGAACGGGGCCTGGATGAGGCGCCGCTTGTGGTGGCGCTTCTTCGGCCAGGGATCCGGGAACAGGACGAGGATCTCATGCACGGACTGCGGGGCGATCTGCCGCTCGAAGACCTCGACCGCGTCGTGACAGATGACGCGCACGTTCGCGAGCCGCCGCTCCTCGAGCCCGAGCAACACCCGGCCGACGCCCGGACGATGGACCTCGACGCCCAGAAAATCCCGCCCGGGATGCCCGGCCGCGAGCGCCAGCAGGTTGTCGCCGTTGCCGAAGCCGATCTCGATGGTAAGCGGTGCGTCGCGACCGAACAGCGCGCGCACATCGAGCACCTGCATCCCGAACGCGACGCCGTACTTCGGCCATAGCGCGCTGAGCGCGCGCTCCTGCGCCGCCGTGATCCGGCCGCCGCGGGTCACGAAGGAGCGGATCGAGCGTGGATGTTCGGTGCCGGCCATGGGTTGCTCGGATCTTACCGCGCGGCAAGCGCGTCTCCTGCACGCCGCTCCGTGCGCGTGACGAGCGCACCACGGCGCGATCATGGTATAAGCCCGCGCGATGCGGGAGCGGCCCGCCGGTGACGGGAGGCGTGCAATGTCGAAGTGGCGGTCGGTGGGCATCATTGCCCTGGCGGGTGTGTGTGGCGCAGCGCTCGCGGACGAGCGAGCGCGCGCAGAGGAACCATCCCATGCGGTCGAACCGCCCAGCCCCGCAGCGGTTCTCACTTCGCAGCTGTGCCGGATCGACATCAAGGGCGAGAAGAAAGACCAGTGGGTGCGGCTGCCGAAGGCGGAGAGCTCGGTCACCCAGCAT
>CATPBQ010000213.1 GCA_955652795.1 uncultured Steroidobacteraceae bacterium
ACACGTGCCGGCAGCCGTGCTTTTTGGCGAGCTCGGCTTTCGCATCGCTCCCGACCACACCGATGACCTTCGCTCCCAGCGCGCGCGCCCACTGGCACAGAATGAGCCCGACGCCCCCGGCGGCGGCGTGCACCAGGATCGTGTCGCCGCGCGCGACCTTGTAGGTGCGCCGGATGAGAAAGTGCGCCGTGAGCCCCTTGAGCATCAGCGCGGCAGCCTCTTCGTCGGAGATGCCCCGCGGCACCTTCACCACGCGCTCCGCGGGCACATTGCGCACCTCGCTGTAGGCCCCGGGGACGGAGTGGACGTAGGCGACGCGCTCACCGACGCGCAAGCCCCGCACCCCACGCCCGAGCGCCGTGATGACCCCCGCCGCTTCGCGTCCGAGGCCGCTGGGGAGGTTCACCGGGTACAGGCCGGTGCGCTCGTACACGTCGACGTAGTTGACGCCGATCGCGGTGTGGCGCACCTGTACTTCGTGCGCGGCGGGTTTGCCGGGCTCGAGTTCCTCGCAACACAGGACTTCAGGTCCGCCGTGCGCGTGAAAGCGGATCGTCGCAGGCATGGTCGGCAAGCATAGCCCGCGCGCGGCGCGAGCCCCAAGCGCTGCGTGCGCTGCGCTGAAGCTTGCGGGCCTAGAGCGCGGCGTCGTCGGTCTCGCCGGTGCGGATGCGGATCACGCGCTCGATGTCGGTGATGAAGATCTTGCCGTCGCCCACCTTGCCGGTCTTGGCGGCCTTGATGATCGCCTCGATGACCTGGTCGACCAGATCGCCGCGCACCGCAACCTCGATGCGGGTCTTGGGAACGAAGTCGACCACGTACTCGGCGCCGCGATACAACTCGGTGTGTCCCCGCTGCCGGCCGAAGCCCTTCACTTCCGTGACCGTCATGCCCGACACGCCGATATCGGACAGCGCCGCGCGCACGTCGTCGAGCTTGAAAGGCTTGATGATCGCTGTGACCAGTTTCATGAGCGGGCTCTCCGTGTGCGAGGATTTGCGGCGCGAAGCTTTTTGCAGTTTTCATGCCACGCGCTGGAACAGGGCTAAACCCCGGAACTCCCTCGGCGCGCGCGGGCGGACGACCGGCAAGCTGCCCCATTGTAGAGCGTCGGGCCGCGCCGGACGCCCCGTGCTGGTGCGGCCGCGGCAGGGGTTCATAGGCTATTCTGCGCGCAAATGTACCAACAGATCGTGATCTCGGGGGGCGGGCAGGCCGCCGTGCAGGCCGTCGATACACTACGCCGCAAGGGCTTCGCGGGAAAGCTGACGCTGGTGGGCGATGAGCCGTGGCTGCCCTACCAGCGCCCGCCACTGTCGAAGAAGTACCTGGCCGGCGCGCTCGAGCGCGAGCGGCTGATGATCCGCCCGGCGCAATTCTTCGCCGAGCACCAGGTGCAGGCGCTGCTGGGCCGGCGCGTCAGCGAGATCCTGCGCCGCGAGCAGCGCGTGCGGCTCGACGACGACACGGTGTTGGCGTACGACGCGCTGCTGCTCGCGACCGGCAGCCGGCCGCGCCGGCTCGCAGCTCCCGGCACCGAGCTCGCCGGTGTGCATTTCCTGCGCACCATTGCCGATGCGGACCGCATCCGTGCCGAGTGCGTCTCGGGAGGACGCATGGTGATCATCGGCGGCGGCTACATCGGGCTGGAGGTGGCCGCCACCGCGCGCGGGCTCGGGCTTGAGGTGACGGTACTGGAAATGGCGGAGCGGGTCATGAACCGCGTGACCTGCGCGCAGGTGTCCGCGTTCTATGAGAGCGAGCACGCGCGCCAGGGCGTGCGCATCCTGTGCAACGCAAAGGTCCGCGCGCTCGCCGCTGACGCCCGCAGCGGCCGCGTGCGTGCGGTGCTCACCGAGGATGGTGCCGAACATCCGGCCGACATCGTCATCGTGGCGGTCGGGGTGGCGCCGGCGGACGAGCTCGCCACCAGCGCCGGACTCGAGTGCGACAACGGCATCGTCATCGATCAGCACTGCCGCACCTCGGATGCGACGATCTACGCCGCCGGCGACTGCGTCAACCACCTCAGTCCCCACTACCGCCGTCGCATGCGCCTGGAATCGGTCGACAACGCCTTCGAGCAGGGCACAACCGCGGCACTCAACTTGCTCGGGATCCCCACGGCACACGACAAGGTGCCGTGGTTCTGGTCAGATCAGTACGACCTGAAGCTCATCATCGTCGGCATGTGCCAGGGATATGACACGGTGGTGACGCGCGGCGCTGCCGCGGCGCGCAGCTTCAGCGCCTGCTACCTGCGCGGCGGCGAGCTCATCGCCATCGACACCGTCAACGCTGCCAAGGACCAGATGGCCGCGCGCAAGCTCATCGCCGCGCACGCGCGGCCCAACCTCGACAAGCTCGCGGATGCGGCGATCGCGCTGCGGGACACGCTCTGACCCGATCGCTTCAGCGCAGCACCACCAGCAGATCCTTGGCATCCACCGCCTGCCCGGGCCGGGCGAGCACCTCGGCCACTTCGCCGTCGGTCTCCGCGCGCACCGCGGTCTGCATTTTCATGGCTTCCAGCGTCAGCAGCAGCTCGCCGCGGGCAACCCTGGCGCCCTCGGCCGCCGTGACGGTGGCGATTACCCCGGGCATCGGCGCCCCGACGTGTTTTGCGTTGCCGGGCTCGACCTTGCGCGGCGGCGGCCGTTTCGCGACCTGGCTGCGATCGGGCACGCGCACCGAGCGCGGCTGACCGTTGAGCTCGAAGAACACCGTGCGCGTGCCGTCCTCATGCGGCTCGCTGCTCGCGAGGTAACGCACGATGAGGGTCTTGCCGCGCTCGAGATCGACGCTGATCTCCTGCCCGGGCTCCATGCCGTAGAAGAACACCGGCGTCGGCAGGATCCCCGCATCCCCGTACAGCAGGTGCTCCTGGGCGTAGTCGAGCCACACGCGCGGGTACATGAGATAGGAGGCGAGATCCTCGTCGGTGACCGGGCGTGGCAGGCGTTCCTGAATACGGGCGCGCTCGGCGTCGAGGTCCACCGGCGGCAGCGTCGCGCCGGGGCGCCGGGTGAGCGGCGCGGTGCCCTTCAGCACCTTGCGCTGCAACGCCGGCGGAAAACCCCCGTAGGGCTGGCCCAGGGCGCCGCGGAAGAACTCCACCACCGATTCGGGGAACGCCACCGGGGTGTCCGGATCGAGCACCTGCTCGCGGCTGATACCGCTCGTCACCATGAGCAGCGCCAGGTCGCCGACCGCCTTGGAGGTCGGGGTGACCTTCACGATGTCGCCGAACATGGCATTGACCTCCGCGTACGCGGCCGCCACCTCCGGCCAGCGCACCTCGTCGATGCCGAGCGCGCGCGCCTGCTCACGCAGGTTGGTGTATTGCCCGCCGGGCATGCCGTGCACGTACACCTCGGAGGCCCCGGCGCGGATGTCGCTCTCGAATGCCGCGTACTGCCGTCGCACCTGCTCCCAGTACGAGGAGATCATCCGCAGCCGCTGCGGATCGACGCCCGGATCGCGCGG
>CATPBQ010000214.1 GCA_955652795.1 uncultured Steroidobacteraceae bacterium
GAGGTGAGCTTGTCACGCAGCGTGCGTACGTAGCCTGCGGTCGGCCGATGGTCCGCAGAGAGGTTCACGAAGATATCGGCATCGCCCGGTCCTACCGGCGCCGAGGTGGAATACGCGAGATTGATGCCGCTGTAGGGCACGCCGATGTTGTCGACGATGGTCGTAATCTCGTGCGCGGGGATCAGCTGGCGAATCGTGGCTTCAACGCGATCGCACAGGGTCGCCGTTTCATCGATGCGCAGGCCGCTTGGGGTGCGCAGATGCAGCTTGATCTGGCCGGCATCGACACTCGGGAAGAAGTCCTGGCCGAGGCCGGGCAGGTAATGGCCGAACGGGAAGGCGAGCAGGGCGGTGGCCGCCATGGCAGCCAGCAACGGCAGCGCGAAGCGTGAGCCGCTCGCCAGGGCCCGCTCGAGCAGTGCGCGATAGTCATCGCGCATCTGCGTGAACCACTGCTCGAAACGCCGCTGCAGGCGCTGCAGGGCGCCGCGCGGCGGCTCTGCCGCGTGCGCATCGTGCCGCTGCAGCCAGTACATCGCCAGCGTCGGCACCAGCGTCCGGGACAGCAGGTACGAGGCCAGCATCGCGAAGACCACCGCCTCGGCCATCGGCACGAACAGGTAGCGCGCGATGCCCACCAGCATGAACATCGGCACGAAGACGATGCAGATGGCGAGCGTGGAGACGAACGCGGGCACGGCGATCTCACGCGCGCCGTTCAGGATCGCCGCCTCCACGTCCTCGCCATGCTCGAGGTGCCAGTTGATGTTCTCGATGGTGACGGTGGCGTCATCGACCAGGATGCCGACCGCGAGCGCCAGCCCCCCGAGGGTCATGATGTTGATGGTCTCGCCGAGCGCCGACAGGCAGATGATGGAGGCGAGGATCGACAAGGGGATCGACACGGCGATGATGAGGGTGCTGCGCCAGCTCCCCAGGAACAGCAGGATCATGAGAGCCGTCAGCGCCGCGGCGATCACCGCCTCGCGCACCACGCCGGAGATGGCGGCGCGCACGAACAGCGACTGGTCGCCCACCAGGTCGACGTTGAAGCCCGCCGGCAGCTGGTCGCGAATCCGCGGCAGGCGTTCCTTGATGGTGCGGATGATGTCGAGCGTCGAGGCACTGCCGGTCTTCAGCACGCTCATCAGCACCCCGCGGTGGCCATCGCGGCGCACGATGTTGGTCTGCGGCGGGTAGCCGTCGCGCACGTGCGCCACGTCGCGCACGTAGATCACGCTGCCATTGCGCGTGGTGACCGGCAGGTCGTTGAGTTCCGCCATCGTTGTCGGGTTGGAATTGACCGAGACGAAGTACTCCCGGTCGCCGATTTTCTGGGTGCCCGCCGGCAGGATCGAGTTCTGCGCGCCGAAGGCGGCGGTCACATCGTTCCCCGACAGGCCGTGGGCGCGCAGCGCGTCGGGATCCAGATCGACCTGCACCTGGCGCTGCAGGCCGCCGTAGGGGTAGGGCATGGAGGCGCCCGCCACGGTGGAAAGACCGGTGCGGATGATGCTGTTGCCGAGGTCGAACAGCTGGGCTTCCGAGAGAGTGTTGCTCGACAGGGCGAGCTGCAGGACCGGTACCGAAGAGGCGTTGTATGCGAGAAGGAACGGCGGCGTAGTGCCCGGCGGCGCGGAGCGCAGATTGGTCTGCGAAACGGCAGTAATCTGCGCGAACGACAGTTCTTCGTTGACGTTGGGCTGGAAGAAATACTTGACCACCGAAGTACCGCTCAGGGACTGCGACTCGGTGTGCTCCACGTCGTTGACGGTGGTCAGCGCGTAGCGCTCGCTCCCCAGGATCATGCGGGTCGCCATCTCCTCGGGCGACAGGCCGGTGTACTTCCACACCGCGGCCACCACGGGGATCCTGATGTTGGGGAAGATGTCGGTCGGGGTGCGCCAGATCGCGAACATGCCGAGCAGCATGATCACGATGGCCAGCACGATGAAGGTGTACGGGCGCCTGAGCGCCAGCCTGACGATCCACATCAGCCTTACAGGATAGTGCAGCGTGCGGGGGCGCGCCGGAGCGTTTCGGTTACAGGTGAAATCGGGGTCGCAAGCGCCAGGCGCCAGGCGGCACGGGAGAGTGACGCGCGTGGCAGCGCCGAAGTGCAAGCTGTGGCGGCCGCGCGCTGCGCGCGACTGTGGCGTGGCGGGCGAGCGGCTAGTACAGGGCTTCGACCGCGACGGCGACGCGATAGCCCGCGCCGCGCTCGGTGACGATGATCTGCGGCTGCGCCGGGTTGCTCTCGATCTTGCGCCGCAGCCTCAGGATCTGCACGTCGATGGCGCGGTCGTAGACCTCGTTGTCGTAGCGCCGGCTCATCTCGATCAGCTGGTCGCGTGTTACCACGCGATTGGCGCTCGCCAGCAGCGCGGCGAGCAGGTTGAATTCGCCGTTACTGAGCGCGACGTCGCGGCCGTCGCGCGCTCTCAGCTTGCGCGTGCGCAGGTTCAGCTCCCACCCCGGGATGCGGTAGGCGCGGCACACTGGAGCCCCGTGGGTCTCCTGGCCGGCGTGCGTACGCCGCAGAACGGTGCGGATCCGAGCCAGCAGCTCGCGCGGGCTGAAGGGCTTGGTGAGATAGTCGTCCGCCCCCAGCTCCAGGCCCATGATGCGGTCGGCTTCCTCGGCGCGGCCGGTCAGGATAATGACCGGCAGCTGCGATTCAGCACGCAGCTGCCGCAACAGCTGCATGCCGTCCTCGCCATCCAGCCGCAGATCGAGCAGCACCAGATCCACGACCTGGGCACGAAACGCGCCCATCAGTTCCGCGCCGCTCGCCGCCTCCGACACCCGAAAATCGTTCTGCGCGAGGTACTCGCTGACCAGCTGACGCACCGCAAGGTCGTCGTCGACCACCAGCACGTGCGGAGCCGGCACCTCCTTCACCACCGCGGCCATCCCTGATGCGTGTGCTCATCGTCGAGCGTGATAGGCTTCACCGGGATCTCATCCGCGACTCGAGGAGGGGGCGTGCAGGCCGTCTGTCCGGACAGCGTCACGCGCGCTCCGGCAGACATCGATGCAGTACTCATCGACGTGGCATCTCAGCAGCAGGCTCATGCGGTCCTTGTGTCCTGGCGGCGCGCCTACCCGCACGCCGCGATCGTGGCGGCCTCCGGCCGGTTTTCCCCGCGGGACATGGCGAATGATGCCATGGCCCGCAGACCGGGAGTGACCCTGGCAAGGCCCTTTACGCGCGGCGATCTATGGACAGCACTCAGCCTCAAGGCAGATCGGGCGGGAATACCGTCGACGCCCCGGCGCTGACGGGCGCGGCGCGCCGCGAGCGCACGCGCGGCCCGACGTTGCGGGTGCGCCTGGTGGTATTCGTGGTGGCCACGTGCGGGGCGGTGTGGCTGTCGGCGCTGTTCGATACGCTGCAGGACCGCGACGCAACGCTGCTCATGGCCGAACGCCAGCACGACAATGTGGCCGGGGCGCTGGCGGAACAGGCCGCCCGCGCATTGCAGGCGACCGACCTGATCCTGCAGCAGGCGGCGCTGCTTGACCCGGATGCATCCCCCGCGTTCAACGGGCGCGCCGCGATCCCGGACCTGTTGCGCCGTCACATGAGCGGTGTGCCCCAGGTGCGGAACCTCTTCCTGTTCGATCCGGCCAGGCACTTGCACCTCAGTTCCGCGCCCGCCGGCAGCGCTAATCCCGACTTGAGCGACCGCTCGTATTTCACTGCGCAGCGCGACCAGCCGAACCTGGGGCTGTACGTAAGCGAGCCGTTCATCAGCCGGGTGACCGGTGACCCGACGTTCGTCCTGAGCCGCCGGCTCGGCGGACCAGGATTCCGCGGCATCGCCGGAGCGTCCGTGGACATCGGTTATATCCGCCGCTTCTACCATGCATTGGATCTGGGGGCCGGCAGCACCATCGAGCTGTTGCGCGCCGATGGCGCTACCCTCGTGAGCCGCGAGCACGGCCTCGTCGAGTCGGCGCCCTCGCCATGGCTGGGCGCACTGGCGGCGCTCGGCCACGCCGAGGCGCGGCATATGACGCTCGAGCATCCGGTGCTCGGGCGCGCGCGCGTCAGTCTGCGGCGCGTGCCGGGCTATCCGGCGGTCCTCGCCGTAGGCCGCGCCGAGCACGAGATTCTGGGCATCTGGCGC
Source organism: uncultured Steroidobacteraceae bacterium (assembly GCA_955652795.1). Lineage (GTDB taxonomy): Bacteria > Pseudomonadota > Gammaproteobacteria > Steroidobacterales > Steroidobacteraceae > 13-2-20CM-66-19. The sequence goes on from CATPBQ010000214.1 coordinate 4,134, forward strand.
GCGAAGGCGTGGAAGAATGTGGCGCGGACTTTCGTCATCACGGCCCTCGCGGCAATCCTGCTGATCGCCTTTCTGCGCCAGCTGGAGCGCCACGAGCTCGTCACGGCTCAGCTGCATCAGTCACAGAAGCTCGAGGCCCTCGGGACGCTAGCCGGCGGCATCGCCCACGATTTCAACAACATGCTGGGCGCCGTGCTCGGCTACGGCGAGCTTGCGATCAAGCAGACGGAAGCCGGAAGCCCGCTGCGCCGCTACATCGACAACATTGTCGTCGCCGCCAACCGCGCGCGCGACCTGGTCGCCCGCATCCTGGCGTTCAGTCGCCCGGGGATGGGCAGCAGCGCGTCGGTGGTGCTGCAGAAGATCATCACCGAGGTGAAGAGCCTCACGTGCGCATCGCTCCCCGCAGGGGTCACGGTTGCCGTCGAGGTTCCGTCCGAATCCATCGTGGTCGCGGGAGACGCGTCGCAGTTGCACCAGATGCTCGCCAACCTCGTGACCAACGCGCTGCAGGCGGTCACCGAATCCGGCCGCGTTCTCATTCGCGCCGCCGCGGTTGAGGTGGACGCGGAGCGCGACTGCACCGTGGGCCACCTGCTGCGGGCGCGATACGCGCGCGTCGACGTCATCGATTCCGGCGCGGGCATGAGCGCCGCCCAGGTCGAGCGCATCTTCGATCCGTTTTTTACCACCAAGCCCGTGGGCGCCGGCACGGGCCTGGGCCTGTCGCTGGTGCACGGAACCGTCCTCGACCACGCAGCCGCACTGCAGGTCGACAGTCACCCGGGCAGTGGGACGACCTTCAGCGCGTATCTGCCGCTCGCCGAGGGCCAACCCGCGCAGGAGCCGGCTCCCGTGGCGGTCGCACCCGGCAACGGTGAGTCGATTCTGGTGGTCGATGACGAGGAGGGCCTGGTGCGGCTCGCGGAGGAAGTGCTGGCGTCGCTCGGCTACGAGCCGGTCGGATGCGTCGGCGCACTCGAGGCCCTCAGGGTATTTCGCGCGGCTCCCGAGCGCTTCGATGCCGTGGTGAGCGATGTGATCATGCCCGACATGACCGGGCCCGAGCTGGTGCGCGAGCTGCGGCGGCTGCAGCCGGCATTGCCGGTCATTCTGATGAGCGGCTATGGCGGACCGGACCTGCAGGCGCAAGCGCAAGCCGCCGGCGCGCAGGCCGTGCTCATGAAGCCCCTGGCAGCCGCGGAGCTCGCCGCCTGCCTCGCCAGTGTGCTCCCCGAGGTTCGCGGGCGCACCACACCCGGGTGCCCGGCGGTACCGGGCACCCGGCCAGACTTCAGCGCTCCGGGCTAGTCGTCCCGGTGCCGACGTGTCGCGGCGTCATCGCGACCGCAGCCTTCACGTGCCAACAGCATGGGCCTTCTCGGGACCCCAAATACGATTGTGGCGCGTTTCCGGCATCACAAACAGGCAGATGAGGAAACACACCGCCGGCACCGCAATGGGGTAGATCAAGGCCTTGCCCACGCTGCCGGTCGACAGAAATGCGGCGGAGGTGATGAAAGGCACCAAGCCCCCGCCCCAGCCGTTGCCGATGTGGTAGGGCACGGAAACGGACGTGTAGCGGATCCGGCTTGGAAAATACTCTGCCAGGAACGCCCCGACCGGGCCGTACACCATGCCGACGTAGGACACCAGGATGAATATGATGAAGATCGCGGTCGGATAGTTGACTGCGCCGGGGTTGGTGACTTCACCAAGCCACCCATACAGCGGGTAATACGTCAGGGCTGCCAGGAGCATTCCCCCGAGAATGACCGGCTTGCGGCCGATGTTGTCGGAGAGCCATCCGAACAGAATCAACGTTGGCGAGGCGATGAGCAACGCAGCGCCGACAATGTAGCTGGAGGTCAGCACGTCGAGCTTTTTCACCGTCTGCAGGAAGTAGAGGGCCCAGAACTGGCCGCTGTACCACACGACGCCCTGCCCGAGCAAAACCACGATAGCAACCAGAATGAATTTGATGTTGGGGCTTAGGAACGCCTCTCTCCACGGGTTGCGTACCATCCCGCCCTTGGCCTTCATCTCCTGGAAGATCGGAGTTTCCCCCAGTTGCAGACGGATGTAGACCGCCATAATCACCAGCAGGAAAGAGATGAGGAACGGAATCCGCCAGCCCCATGCGTTGAAAGCATCGTTTCCCAGGTAGGTCCGGGTACCAACGATCACCGCGAGGGAAACCACGATGCCCAGCGTCGGGGACGTCTGCAGCCAGCCGGTGTAGTATCCCCGGCGCTCGTCCGAAACGTGCTCGGCAACGTACGTGATCGCGCCGCCGTATTCCCCGCCCAGGCACAGCCCCTGGATGATTCTCAGGCCGAACAGAATAAAGGCAGCGGCAACGCCAATCGAGGCGTAGGTGGGTATCAGGCCGATGGCGGCTGTCCCCAAGCCCATTCCGGTCAGAGTCACGATAAAGGTGTATTTGCGGCCCACCCGGTCACCCAGATATCCGAACAAAAAGGCGCCCAATGGACGAATCAGGAAGCCAGCGGTAAACAGGGCGATCGTGCTCAGCAGCGCCGCCACCGGGTTGGTTTTGTCGAAGAACTTGACCGACAGGATCGCGGCCAAACTACCGAAGATGTAGAAGTCGTACCATTCAATGACGTTCCCCACGGCGGCGGCGACCACTACACGGCGGAAGTTTTGTGGGATCTGCGCGGGCATAGTATTCCCCTTTGATTCGTTTCGTTTATCTCGGTCTATGGTCCACGTCAACACTGCCGCGCGAAAAGTAGACTGCCTCAGCCTTGATAATCCGCCGCGACGGTTTCGTCCACCTTGCGCGCGCTCATCGCATTGAACACCGGCGTCAGCACGACCGCCACCACCAGGTTGAGAACGAGCGTGTAAAAGGCGGTGTAGCCTGGGAAAGTGTAGCCGCCCAGCGCGAGGGGAAAGGTCGGCGTCAGGTTCACATGGACCGCCATTGCGGTACCCACGTACGTACCAAGGGCCCAGCCGACCAGAAGCGCCCAGCTGTTGAACCATCGTGTATAGACGCCGAGCATGACCGCGGGCAGCGTCTGGATGATCCAGATGCCGCCCAGCAATTGCAGCTGAATCGCGAATTGCGTGGGCACGAACAGGATGAATATCAGCGCCCCCACCTTGACGATCAGCGACACCCATTTCGCCATCTGTGCTTCCTGCTTGTCGGTCGGATTCTTGTTGATGAATTCGCGGTGAATGTTGCGCGTGTAGAGGTTAGCGGCGGCGATCGACATGATGGCCGCCGGCACCAGGGCGCCGATACCAATCGCCGCGAACGCGATACCGACGAACCAGGACGGGAAACTGTGGAGTAACAACGCCGGCACCGCGAAGTTGTTGCCGAACTGCTTGAAGCCGGCTGCGAATTCCGGAAGGCCCTTGACCCCGGCGGCGAGCGCGAAGAAGCCGAGCAGGGCAAGCAGGCCCAGCATGAAGGTATAGCCGGGCAACAGGGCGGCGTTGCGGCGGATGGCGCGGCCGCTGTTGGCACTCAGAATAGCGGTTAGAGTGTGGGGATATAAGAACAGCGCCAGCGCCGAACCCAGCGCCAGTGTCGCGTAGGAGCCGTACGCGCCGGTGGTATTGGGTCCGGGAACCGACAGCAATAACTTCTGCGGCGGCACCGCCGCGAAGATCTTCCCAAAGCCGCCGAGCTCCATCGGGATGACGATGATCGCGGCGAAGGCAGTGGCATAGATCAGAATGTCCTTGACGATCGCGATCGATGCCGGCGCGCGCAGACCGCTCGAATAGGTGAAGGCCGCGAGCACCGCGAAGGCGATGATGAGAGGCACGTCGGCGGCCAGGCCCGTTCCCCAGATGCCCAGTGCGCCGATCACCACCTGGATGCCCACCAGCTGCAGGGCGATGTAAGGCATCGTCGCGACGATGCCGGTGATGGTTATCGCCAGCGCCAGCCAGCGATTGCCGAAGCGTCCGCGTATGAAATCGCCCGCCGTGATGTAGCCGCGCTTGTGACACACATACCAGAGGCGGGGAAACAC
>CATPBQ010000215.1 GCA_955652795.1 uncultured Steroidobacteraceae bacterium
ATGACGGATAGAACTCTCTTTGTGAGCTCGCGTGGCCAGGCTCCCGCCACCGGCTTCGGTGCCGCGGTTCTTCGGGGCCTGGCGCCCGACGGCGGCCTGTACGTACCCGCCACCTGGCCGCGGCTCGCGCCGCCAGACTTCGAGGGCGCTCGCGACCTGCCCACCGTCGCCGCGCGGCTGCTGGCAGCTTTCGTGGCCGGCGATCCGCTCGCGCCGATGTTGAGCGCGGTCGCGGCCGAAGCGTTCAACTTCCCCGCCCCGCTGGTGCCTCTGGAGGAGCGCGGGAGACTCTCGGTGCTCGAGCTGTTCCACGGTCCGACCGCGGCATTCAAGGATTTCGGCGCCCGCTTCCTCGCGGCCTGCTTCACGCGTCTGCGCAGCCGCGGCGAGCGAGCGCTCACCATTCTGGTTGCGACTTCCGGAGACACGGGGGGTGCCGTGGCGGCGGCCTTCCATGAGCGCGCGGGAGTCGAGGTTGCGGTGCTGTTTCCCAAGGGGTTGGTGTCCCCCACCCAGGAACGCCAGCTCACCTGCTGGGGCGGCAATGTGAGGTCGCTGGCGGTTCGCGGCACGTTCGATGACTGCCAGCGTCTGGTGAAACAGGCATTCCTCGATGAGGAGCTGAACGCGCGCTCGGTGCTGTCTTCGGCCAACAGCATCAACCTGGGACGCTTGCTGCCGCAGTGCGTGTATTACGCGGCGACCAGCCTTGCGATCTGGCGGGCCCACGGCGAGCGCGCGTCGTTCATCGTGCCGAGCGGCAATCTTGGCAATGCGCTCGCCTGCCTGTGGGCGCGCCAGGTCGGCCTGCCGATCGGGGAGGTGGTGCTGGCGCACAACGCCAATCGCACCGTACCGGACTTTCTGGCGAGCGGCGCATGGTGTCCGCGGCCGAGCGTCGCCACCCTGGCGTCTGCCATGGACGTCGGCAACCCGAGCAACATGGAGCGCCTGCGCGCGTTGTTTCCGCGCCTCGAGGAGCTGCGCAGCGTGGTCAGTGCCTGCTCGGTCACGGATGAAGAGATCCGTGCGCGCATCCGCGCCGGCTATCAGCAATTCGGCCAGATCTGGTGTCCGCACACCGCGACCGCGGCGCAGGCCTGGGAGCGGCTGCCGCAGCAGGCGCGCGAGCAGGGCCGCTGGGTGCTGGTGTCGACCGCGCACCCGGCCAAGTTCCGGGAAATCGTCGAACCGCTCATCGGGCGTGCGGTGCCGGTACCGGACACGCTCGTAAAACTGTTCGCACGTCCCACGCAGTGTGTTGAAATCGACGCCGACTTGAGCGCGTTGCGAGCCGCTCTGCAACGGGAGTCCGGAAGTGACTGATCTGAGCAAGTTGCCGCCGACCGCGTGGGTGCTGATCGGGTGTGCGGCCGCGCTCGGCTTTGGCGCGGCGTTGGCCTGGCGCTGGTACCGCCAGTATCGCGCACGCAAGGCGTTGCGCGTCGCGGTGACCGGCGGGGCCGCGGATCATCTGGTCGACACGCTGGTACCCGACGGCATGGGGGGCGGCTTCCACGTCGACTTCCTGCTGCTCACCGTGCGCGGCGTGGTGGTGATCGACCTGCGCGACGTCAGAGGTAACATCTTCGGCGGTGATCAGATGGCGGAGTGGACGGTCATGGACGGTCCGCACCGCTTCACCTTCACCAATCCGCAGAGCGCACTGTACGACCGGATCGCGGCCGTCAAGGCGGTTGCCGGGGACGTGCCGGTCGAGGGACGCATCGTGTTCACGCGCCGCGGCCGCTTCCCCAAGGGTCTGCCGAAGTGGACACTGATGCTCGATGGGTTGCGCGCCGAGTTTCCGACCACGGAGTTCATGGCGCCGCCCGAGAGCGCCGCGCGCTTCCGCGAGGGATGGCAGCGCCTGAAGGACGCCGTCAAGCCCAGCTACATGGTCGACATGCGCTGACCGCGCACCCGGGCGCCTCACATCAGCGTCTGCGCGTGATCCGCGAGCACCAGCGACACGCACGCGGTGAGCTGCTTCGCGTACTCGATGTGCAGGAACTCGTTCGGACCGTGCGCGTTGGCGTGCGGCCCGAGTACACCGGTAATGAAGAACTGGGTGCGCGGGAAGCGCTCACCCAGCATTCCCATGAACGGGATTGTCCCGCCACAGCCGATGTGCACCGCATCCCGCCCGTAGACCGCACGTGAGGCGCGGCTGATGGACTCCTCGAGCCACGGCGCCAGGGCGGGCGCATTCCAGCCCCCGGTAGCCGAGTCCGGATCGAAGCTCACCTGCGCGCCATAGGGCGGCTCACGCTCCAGCGCCTCGCGCACCGCGGCAGTCGCGCGCGCCGCATCGCACGTCGGCGCCAGCCGCAGCGACAGCTTAGCTGCGAGCTCGGGCAGCAACACGTTGCCCGCCGACCCGAGCGCAGGCAACCCCTCCGCGCCGGTGACCGCCAGCGTGCCGCGCCAGGTGCTGTTGATGATGAGCTCGGTGGGATCATTGGACACCGCCTGCACGCCCTGCGCCCAGGGGAGCTTCCCGGCCACCGAGTCGCCGAGCACCTGCGCGGCGGCGGCTGCCTGCGCGCGCCGGTCACGCGGCATGCTCACGTGCAGCTCATCGAGCAGCAGATCGCCGGTGACCGGGTTCTCGATACGGGCCAGGAGCTGCTCGAGAATGCGAAACGGGGTCGGCGCGATGCCGGTCGCCATGCCGGAATGCACGCCCTCGGTGAGCACGCGCACCCGCAGCGTGCCGACCAGATTGCCGCGCAGCGAGGTCGTGCACCACACCTGATCGTAGTTGCCGCACTCCGCGTCCAGGCACACCACGAGCGAGGGCTCCCCGAGGGTTGCGCCGAGGGACTCGAGGTGCGCGAGCAGATCCTCGCTGCCGCTTTCTTCGCAGGCCTCGATCAGTACCAGGCAGCGCGGCAGGCGCACCTTCTGCTCCTTGAGCGCGGCGATCGCCGTGAGCGAGCTGAACACCGCGTAGCCGTCGTCGGCGGCGCCGCGACCGTAGAGCTTGCCCTCGCGGATCACCGGCTCCCACGGACCCAGACCCGGCAGCCAGCCGGTGAATTCCGGCTGCTTGTCCAGGTGCCCGTACAGCAACACGCAGCCCGGCAGCTCGCCGGGCACGTCGATTAGCAGCAGCGGGGTCTTGCCGGGCAGGCGCCGCACCTCCACGCGCATGCCGGTGAGGGGCTGCGCGCGGCACCATTGCGCCATGAGCTGCACCGCCGCCTCCATGTGTCCGTTGCGCTCCCATTGCGGATCGAACATGGGCGATTTGTTGGGAATGCGCACGTACGCGACCAGCCGGTCGACAATCGAGTTGTCCCAGGTTTTTCCGATCGAGCCGCTCAGCCGTTTCAGGTCCATGGTCCGGCCTCATGCATTGCAATAACAATCACTTAGCACGCCTTCTTAAGGCTCGGGCAGCCCGAACACGGCGCGCGCCGCCGCGCTGCTCGAGCGCGCGAGGGTTTCGAGCGACTCCCCGCGGGCGCGCGCCACCGCGATCGCAACCTGGCGAAGATACGCCGGCTCATTGCGGCGCGAGGCGGGTTTGGGGTTGAGATCGCGCGGCAGCAGATAGGGCGCGTCGGTCTCGAGCAGCAGCCGCTCGGCTGGAATCTGCGGCATGAGCGCGGCCAGGTGCCTGCCGCGGCGTTCATCGCAGATCCAGCCGGTGATGCCGATCGCCAGTCCCAACTGCAGGTAGCACGTCAGCTCCTGCGCGGACCCGGTGAAGCAATGCGCCACGCCGCGCCATTGCGCGCCGTGCTCGCGCAGGATTGCTGCGAAATCGGCGTGCGCGTCGCGCTGGTGAAGGAACACCGGTTTGCCCAGCCTTGCCGCCAGCTCGAGTTGCCGGTGGAAGGCCTGCCGCTGCGCATCGCGCGGCGAGAGGTCCCTGAAGTAATCGAGCCCGCATTCACCGACCGCCACCACCTCGGGTTGCCGGGCAAGGTCCTCGAGCTCGGCCGCGCGCTGCGCAGTCAGCTCGCTCGCATAATGCGGGTGAACCCCGGCGGTGGCAAACAGTCGTACCGGGTGAGCGCGCGCGAGCGTCAGCGCCCGCTGCGTACTGGCGAGAGTCGAGCCGGTGATCACCATCTGCACCACGCCGGCTGCCTGCGCGCGGGCGATCACCGCGTCGCGGTCGGCGTCGTAGCTGTCGTGCGCGAGATTGACGCCGATATCGATCAGCGTCGCTCCCGCCGCTGAGGCGGAAGGTGCCCGCGAGGCTGTGCTATGGTTTCGCATGCGCGCGCACATTCTACTCACCCCTCGCTCTGGCGGCCGCCGCGAGCGGCGCTCGCGCGCGGGGTGCTGTGCGCTCGGCGCTGCTGCTGCGCTCGTGACCGTGTGCCTTGGCGCACCGCGCGCCGAGACCTCGTGGCGCGATATCGAGACTCGCATTCAGTACGGTTATTACACCGAGGACGCGGGTGCGCTCAGGAGCCTCGAGGGCACGGTGGCTGCGGATGAATCGCACGACAAGCTGCACGGCTATTACGCGGGACTGCTCGCCTGGCGACTGGCGCAGCTCGCCGCGCAGAGCCCGTCCGCCGCCCCCGGCGCCTCCGCGGCGCAACTGGCACAGCGCTGCGTGAGCGAGGCGGACGCGGCGCTGGCCGTGCAGGGCGATTTTGCCGAAGCACTGGCGCTGCGGGCCGCGTGCCTGGTGACAGCTGTTGACGCAAACGGCTCGCAAACATCGCGCGCCGCCCAGCGGGCACGCCGGGACATCGGCAGGGCACTGCAGCTGGCAGCGCGAAATCCGCGCGTGCTGCTGCTCGATGCCATGAGCGACTATCAGCTCGCCCCAAGGCTGGGGGGCAACAAGGAGCGCGCGCTGGTGAAGCTGCGCCAGGCGGTAGCGGCATTCGAGCTCGAGCGGGCCGACACCGAGCATCTGCCGGGTTGGGGCGCTGCCGAGGCCTACCTGCTCCTCGCCCGCGACCTGCTCGACCACGGTGAACCGGTTGCGGCGCGTGACGCGCTCGAGCACGCGCTGCTGCTCGCGCCTGAGTTCGCACCGGCGCGCCGGCTGATGGCGCAGATCACTTCCGGGTGAGAGCAGGCCCGGACACACGGCAATTCACGACGGCTGTGATATCGTCCCCGGCTTTCGCATGCACACGTGATCGATGCCACCGGACACGGAAAACCAAGCGCTGTTGGGACAGCTGCGCATCGACCGCACCCAGCGTGAAGCGGGCTTCGATCCCAGGAGCCGCCGCTGGATCGTCGGGGGCGTGCTGGTGCTTCTTGCGCTCAGCGCCGCCGGCGTCTGGTTTGGCCTGTCCGGCCGCGCGGCGCTGCCCGTGCGCACTGCCGTGGCGCAGCCAATCGCCGGCGGCGGTGCCAACGCCTCGGTGCTCGATGCCACCGGCTATGTCAGCGCGCGCCGACAAGCCACGGTATCGGCGCAGATTACCGGTACCTTAACCGACGTGCTGATCGAGGAAGGTGATCACGTCAAGTCCGGACAGGTGCTCGGACGTCTGGAGGACACCGCGCAGCGGGCGGCGCTGGCCCAGGCGCAGGCACAATTGAAGGCGGCACGGGCGCTGCTGGTGCAACATCAGGCGCAGCTGGCGCAGAGCGAGCGCGACGTGAAGCGCGCCGAGGATCTGCTCGAGCGCAAGCTCGTGTCACAACAGGCCGTGGAGCAAGCGCGCACTCAGGTCGAGACCGGAGCAGCCCAGGTGCAGGGGCAGCGCAAGCAGATCGAGCTTGCCCAGGCCAATGTGCGCTCGGCGCAGGTGCAACTCGGCTATTGCACGGTGCGCGCACCGTTCACGGGCGTGGTGATCGCGAAGGCCGCCCAGGTCGGCGAAATCGTCTCGCCGCTCTCCGCGGGCGGCGGCTTCACGCGCACCGGCATCGGCACGATCGTCGACATGGATTCGCTCGAGATCGAGGTCGACGTCAACGAGGCCTACATCAACCGCGTGCAACCGGGGCAACCGGTGGAATCGGTGTTGAACGCCTATCCCGACTGGAAGATTCCATCGCATGTCATCGCAATCATCCCGACCGCCGATCGTGCCAAGGCGACGGTGAAAGTGCGCATTGGTCTCGACGTCAAGGACGGTCGCATCGTGCCGGACATGGGGGTGCGCGTTTCGTTCCTCGAGGAACGCAAGCCTGCCGCACGGATCCAGGAGCGACCGCGGGGCGTGCTGGTGCCCGCTGCCGCGATACGCAAGGAAGGCGACCAGGCCGTCGTCTTCGTCCTCAAGGAGCGCAGGGCGCAACGTCGCACGGTGACGCTCGGTGGCACGATCGGCGATTCACGCCAGGTGCTGGCCGGCGTGAGTCCCGGGGAGGCGGTGATCGTCGACGCGCCCGCCGGACTCAAGGACGATGCGGCCGTGAGGGCCGCCAATCCATGACGGATCGCCGTCGGCGCACATTCATCCATCCGTTTTGAGGCGAGGTTGCCATGTCCGAGTCCATGGTTCAGGTTCGCAGCGTCACCAAGGTCTACGAACGCGGCAAGCAGAAGATCGAAGTCCTGCACGGCCTCACTCTGGACATTCCCAAGGGCGACTTCGTCGCGCTGATGGGTCCGTCCGGCTCGGGCAAGACGACGCTCCTCAATCTGATCGGCGGTCTCGATCAGCCGAGCTCCGGGGAGATCATGGTCGGCGGCCGCCGCATCGACCAGCTCTCCAGCGGCCAGCTCGCGCGCTGGCGCGCACACAACGTCGGCTTCGTGTTCCAGTTCTACAACCTGATGCCGGTGCTGAGCGCGGAAGGCAATGTCGAACTGCCCCTGCTGCTGACCAAGCTCTCCTCTGCGCAGCGCAAGAAGAATGTCGCGGTTGCCTTGCAGGTCGTCGGGCTTGCCGATCGTGCCAAGCACAAGCCAAAGGAATTGTCCGGTGGTCAGGAACAGCGGGTCGCGATCGCGCGTGCGCTGGTGTCCGACCCACAGCTGCTCGTCTGCGACGAGCCCACCGGGGATCTGGATCGCAAGACCGCCGACGAGATCCTGGGCCTGCTGCAGGTGCTGAACCGCGAGCATGGCAAGACGATCGTGATAGTCACCCACGATCCCAAGGCCGCCGGGTTCGCCCGGCGCATCCTGCATCTGGAGAAGGGTCAGTTACTCGAGCAAGCGGCCTGACACGGCACTCAAGGACTCGCCATGACCAAGAGCGGCTTCGTCATCGCCAATCTGTTCCGCAAGCGCACGCGCACCATCCTCACCCTGCTGTCGGTGATCATGGCGTTCCTGCTGTTCGGCCTGCTGCAGTCGGTAAACCACATCTTCAACGCCGGCGCCGACTTTGTCGGCGCCACACGCCTGATGGTGCAGGCGCGGGTGTCGTTCACCAGCCCACTGCCGATCAGCATGGTGCCCAAGCTCGAGGCGGTGCCGGGGGTGGCGCGGGTTGCGTACTCGCAGTGGTTCGGCGGCGTGTGGCAGGAGAACACACCGCTGTTCGTGTTTTCAGTGGACCCGCTGCGTTACCGTGACGTCTACCCCGAGTATGTGATGCCCGATGCGCAGTGGCAGGCGTTCGCGAATACGCGCACCGCGATGATCGCCGGCCGGCAGCTGGCCGAGCAGTACGGCTGGAAGGTCGGCCAGAAAATCCCGATCTCCTCCAACATCTTTCCGCAGAAGAACGGCAGCAAGGCCTGGGCCTTCGACCTGGTCGGCATCTACGACGGCAAGGATGAAGACTGGAAGAAGCGCACCAACGTCGCCTTCATCAGCCACGACTACTTCGATGAGGCCAACCAGTTCGGCATGAAGGGCCGGACCAATTTCTTCATTCTCAAGCTCAGCGACGGCACGCCGGCCGAGGCCGTGAGCAAGGCGATCGACGCGATGTTCGAGAATTCCCCGGACGAGACCAAGACCCAGACCGAGAAGGACTTCAACCTCGGCTTCGTCAAGCAGATCGGCGACATCGGCCTGATCGTGCGCTGGATCCTGTTCGCGGTGTTCTTCACGCTGCTGCTGGTGGTCGGCAACACCATGGCGCAAAGCGTACGCGAGCGCGTGCCCGAGCTGGCCGTGCTCAAGACCCTGGGGTTCACCGACGGCAGCGTGCTCGGCTTCGTGCTGGCCGAGGCAGCCGCCCTGTGTCTGTTCGGCGGCCTGCTCGGACTGCTGCTGGCGACGACGCTGGGCGCGATGGTGGAGAAGGGCACCGGCGGGCAATTCGCGCTGCGGCTCGATGTGTCGGTGTGGCTGATCGGAATCGCGGCCATCGTGCTCATGAGCATCGCGGTCGGACTGCTGCCGGCACTGCGGGCGCGCCGCCTGCGGATCGTCGATGCGCTGGCGGGCCGCTGAGCGGCCCGCAGAGCCTAAGGAAATCGCATCGTGTTGAGTCAGGCCTTCGCCATCACCGGCATCAACATCCGCAGCATCCCCGAGCGCTGGGGCTCCTCGCTGGTCATCGTCATCGGACTTGCGGGGGTGGTGGCGGTGTTCACCGCGCTCCTGGCCATGGCCACCGGCTTTGAGAGCACCCTCAGGGCCACCGGCCGCGCCGACGCGGCCATAATCATGCGCGGCGGCTCGAATGCCGAGCTCAATTCCGGGCTGGATCGCG
>CATPBQ010000216.1 GCA_955652795.1 uncultured Steroidobacteraceae bacterium
GGCGGGCGGTGGCGTCGCAGCGGGCGCCGGCGCCGCTGCTGCAGCGGGCTTCGGTGCAGTAGCGCGCGCGCCCGGGGCCTGCCCGGCGGCCGGCTTGTCGAGGAGCTTCTCGATCTTGGCGTCTTGCATCAGCTCGTCCGAGTAACTGCGGAACTTCTTGTTCTGCACGACCTGCTCGAGGCGCTGGCGCACCTGGTCGAACGGGGGCGGTGTCAGCTCGCGCGTGTCGAGCAGCTGGATGACATGCCAGCCGTACTGCGTCTGGATCGGCTTGTGAGTGTATTCCCCGGCTTTGAGCGCCATCACGGCGCCGGAGAATTGCGGCACCATGCGGTCGGGCGTGAACCAGCCCAGATCCCCGCCGTTGCTCTTGGAGGAATCCATCGATTCCTGTTTCGCGAGCGCGTCGAACTTCTCGCCCTTGTCCAGGCGCGTGACGATCTTTTCAGCGAACGGCTCGGTGGCCACCAGGATGTGACGCGCGTGGTATTCCTGCTTGGGCATGTCGGCGATCTGCGTCTCGTATTCCGCGCGCAGCTCCTGCTCGCTGGGCTTGCGGTCCTTCAGGTAGCGATCCGACACCGCCTGCTGCAGCACGTTGAGGCGCGACAGCTCCAGGAGCGCAGCGGTGTCGGTGCTCTTGTCGAGTCCTTCCTTGCCCGCTTGCTCGCCCACAAGCCGGGCGCGGATCAGGTTGTCGAGCGCGAGCTCGCGCTGCTGCGGGGTGAGTTCCGCGGAAGTTTTGCCCGTGATCCCCTTGATGTAGAACTCGTAGAAATCCCGGCTGATGGGGCTGCCGTTCACGGTCGCAACCGGCGCCGAGGTGTCGGCGGTCGTCACGGCGGTTCTGGGCTGGCAGGCGCCGAGCGCAGCAAGCGTGGCAGCCAGGAAGAGGATACGGGAGTGGTTCATTCTGAGCTTCCGGTAACGGTTGGTAGTTGCAACGGTGGGTCCGCGGTCAGATGCCTTCTTCGGGGGTGCGCGCGATGATGTTCAGGGCGTGCACGGTCCCGCTCATGAGGGGAGCGACCGCGGCATAAACCAGACGGTGACGCTCGAGCCGGGTGCGGCCACGGAAGGCATCCGACACCAGCGTGACGCGAAAGTGACCGCCGCCGCGCGCGCCGGCGTGGCCGGCGTGACGCGCGCTGTCATCGACTATCTCGAGCGAGGTGGGCGCGAGCGCGCGCTCGATCGCGGTCCGCATCTGCACCATGACCGACTCGCCCATGGGGAGTTCCGCTGCCCCCGGTTTCATGCCGACGGTTCGGCGCGCAGCGCGCCCGGACGGGTGCTGAGCCACAGCACCTGCAGTGCGACGAACGCGAAGGTCAGGAGCGTAAGTCCGAACATCTTGAAGTTGACCCAGGCGCGCTCGCTGGCGTAGTGCGCCACCGCGAGGTTGAGTGCGCCGAGCACGGCATAGAACGCCGCCGACCACAGGTTGAGCCGCCGCCACAGCGCATCGCTCACCTGCAGCCGCTGCTCGAGCGCCGGAGCGAGGACGCGCTGCGTGAGGGTGCGCTCGCCGATCCAGAAACTCGCGATGAAGGCGCCGCTCACCGCCCAGAAGAGCACGGTCGGCTTCCACTGGATAAAGAGCCGATTGTGCAGCAGCAGGGTCGCTGCGCCCAGAATCAGCACCAGCAACGCTGACAGCGCGTGCAGCGGCGGGATGCGCCGTTGCCGCAACCAGTCGAGGGCGAGCAGCGCCACCATCGCAGCCATGAGCACCGCGGTGGCCGCGTACAGCCCGCGCAGACGATAGGTCACGAAGAACGCCACGAGCGGCGCCAAGCCGGTAAGAGCCTGCATGGGAGCGGTGCGCGAGGGTCCTTAAGTCGAGGGTGTACGCGGCAAACGGCCGCGTATATTGTCACGCGCCGCGCGTAACTTCCATTGGCACTTAGGTTTGGCCGAGTACTTCAAGCTACACCCCGTTGATCCGCAGCTGCGGCTCATCCGCCGCGCGGCGGAGCTGGTGCGCTCGGGAGGCGTCATTGCCTATCCGACCGATTCCTGTTACGCGCTTGGCTGGCACATCGGCGACAAGGGCGCGCTGGAGCGCGTGCGCCGCATCCGCCAGGCCGACCGTCATCACCACTTCACCCTGGTGTGCGCGGATCTGGCGGAGGTCGGGCGCTTCGCGTGGCTCGACACCTGGCAGTTCCGCATGCTGCGCGCCTGCCTGCCCGGCCCGTACACGTTCCTGCTGCGTGCCACGCGCGAGACGCCGCGCCGCCTGCAGCACGCGCGACGGCGCACCATCGGCGTGCGCATCCCCGATCATCCGGTGCCGCGCCTGCTGCTCGCCGAGCTGGGCGAGCCGCTGATGAGCTCGACGCTGATCCTGCCTTCGGATCCGCGGCCGCTGACCGAAGGGCGCGAAATCCAGGCGCGACTCGAGCACGAGATCGACGCGGTTCTGGATGGCGGGGACTGCGGCATCGAGCCGACGACGGTGGTCGATCTGTCGGTAAGGCCGCCGGTGATCGTACGCAAGGGCAAGGGCGATCTCGGCCCGATCACGGGGCGTGCGCTATAATTGCGCTCGTGAGCCACAGCCTTATCGTCGTGGGCCGCGCGCGCCTGCCGCGCCCGGCTGCCAACCCCCGCCCCGCATCCGCTCCCGCACCCGCAGGCCCGCTGCGGCGGCGCTCGTGAGTTCGCCGGCGCCGGCGCGGCGCGTCCTGTCCGGCATGCGGCCCACCGGCCGGCTGCACCTCGGCAACTATCACGGCGCGTTGCGCAACTGGGTGGAACTGCAGTACCAGTACGAGTGTTTCTTCTTCGTGGCCGACTGGCACATGCTCACGACCGGCTACGACGAGACCTTGCACCTGCAGGAGCACGTGCACGACGTGCTGATCGACTGGCTGGCGGCCGGCCTCAATCCCGGGGTCGCCACACTGTTCATCCAGTCGCACGTGCCCGAGCACGCGGAGCTGCACCTGCTGCTGTCGATGATCACCCCGCTCGGATGGCTCGAGCGCGTACCCAGTTACAAGGATCAGCAGGAGCAGCTGAAGGAAAAGGATCTCGCGACCTACGGCTTCCTCGGCTACCCGCTGCTGCAGAGCGCCGACATCCTGGTGTACCGTGCCGCCTACGTGCCGGTGGGCGAGGATCAGGTGGCGCACGTGGAGCTCACCCGCGAAACCGCGCGGCGCTTCAACCACCTCTACGGACGTGAGCTGGACTTCGAGGCCAAGGCGGAGCGCGCCGTGAAGAGCCTCGGGGGACGCAACACCACCAACTACCGGCAACTGCGCCGCAAGTTCCAGGAGACCGGCGATACCGAGGCGCTGCAGCGCGCCCAGGCGCTGGTGCAGAGCAACAACCGCATCACGGTGGCCGATCGCGAGCGGCTGCTGGGGTTTCTCGAAGGTACCGGGGTGACGATCCTGCCGGAGCCGCAGGCGTTGCTCACCGCGACGCCGAAGGTCCCGGGGCTCGATGGCCGCAAGATGTCGAAGTCCTACGGCAACACCATCGGGCTGCGCGAGGAACCCGATCAGGTAGTGCAGAAGCTGCGTGCCATGAAGACCGATCCGGCGCGCGTGCGGCGCACCGATCCGGGCGACCCGGAGAAGTGTCCGGTGTGGGACCTGCACAAGATCTATTCCGACGACAGCACCCGCAAGTGGGTGAACGAGGGTTGCCGCAGCGCTGGGATCGGCTGCCTGGAATGCAAGCAGCCGGTGATCGACAGGATCGTGGAGGAGATCGGCGGCATGCGCCGGCGCGCGCAGGAGTTCGAGGACAACCCGGAGCTGGTGCGCGGGATCGTCGCCGAGGGCGCCGACAAAGCGCGTGAGGTCGCGCGCCAGACCCTGGACGAAGTCCGGCGCACCATGCATCTGCGCCCCGACTGACCGCGCAGGTGCCGGAACACACATGAAGCAAAAACCGGAACTGAAGATCGTGGTCTCCAACACGCCGCCGCCGCCGGCTACCCCGGATGCGCCGCCGCAGCAGGTGGAGATGCCGTTCGCGGTCGTGAACGGGGAGCCGATCTCGCAGCTGCCACGCGACCTGTACATTCCGCCGCAGGCCCTGGAGGTGTTTCTCGAGGCCTTCGAAGGCCCGCTCGATCTGCTGCTGTACCTCATCCGCCGGCAGAACCTGAACATTCTCGATATCCCGCTGGCGGAGATCACGCGCCAGTACATGCAGTACATCGAGCTCATGCAGGAGCTGCAGCTGGAGCTCGCGGGAGAGTATCTGGTGATGGCGGCGACGCTTGCGGAGCTCAAGTCGCGCATGCTGCTGCCGCGCCCCAAGCTCGATGAGGATGGGGAGGAGGACCCGCGCGCGGAGCTGGTACGGAGGCTGCAGGAGTACGAGCGCTTCAAACGCGCCGCCGCCGGGATCGATGCACTGCCGCGCCTGGAGCGCGACGTGTGGACGACCTCAGCGCAGCTCCAGGAACGCCCGCTGCTGCGCACGTTGCCGCAAATCGCGCTGCAGGAAATGCTGGTCGCATTCAAGGATGTCGTGGTGCGTGCGCAGATGTTCGCCCACCATCACATTCAGCGCGAGCGGCTGTCGGTGGGCGAGCGCATGAGCGAGATCCTCGCAGCCCTCGGGGGTTCCGCGGGCTTCGTGCCGTTCCAGCAGCTGTTCCGGCCCCAGGAAGGGCGGATGGGTGTCACCATCACGTTCGCCGCGATTCTCGAGCTCATGCGCGAGGGGTTGATCGACATCGTGCAGGCGCAGCCGTACGCGCCGCTGCACGTGCGCGCCGCCAATCCGGGCCCGATGCTGCGCGTCGTGACCGACAACACCGAAGCTGCGGCGCCTGTCGGCGAGGCGGCACCCGACACCAGGCTGCCGGCGCGCGCCGATGAGGATTCTCATGAGTGAGTCATACGTCAGGAACGTCATCGAGGCGGCGCTGCTGGCCGCGGGAACGCCGCTGCCGATGGCGGAACTCACGCGGCTGTTCGAGGACAGTGCGCGCCCGGGCGCGCAACAGGTGCGTGCGGCGCTCGCCGCCCTGGCGGCGGAGTACTCGGGGCGTGGCATCGAGCTGAAGGAGACGGCCAGCGGCTTTCGCATCCAGGTGCGGCGCGAGCTGGCGGCGGAAATCTCCCGCCTGTGGCCGGAGCGCGCGGCGCGTTACTCGCGGGCGCTGCTGGAGACCCTGGCGCTGATCGCCTACCGTCAGCCGATCACGCGCGCCGAGATCGAAGCCGTGCGCGGCGTCGCCGTCAACCCCAACATCATCAGGACCGTGATCGAGCGCAACTGGGTGCGCGTCGTCGGTCACCGCGACGTTCCCGGCCACCCGGAACTGCTGGGCACGACGCGCGAGTTCCTCGACTATTTCGGCGTGAAGAGCCTCGATGAGCTGCCGCCGCTCGCCGAGATCAAGGCCATGGGCGACATCAACCTGCAGCTGGGGCTGGCGGGCGAGGGCGCCCTCGCTGCGGGCGAGGACGCCGCCGCGGCGGCGCCAGAGCCGGCCGCGCAGAGCGGCGCGGGTACCGACACCGCGGAGACCGACGAGAGCCTCGAGGACGACGAGCTCTCCGCCGAAGGCGGCGGCTCGCGCGAGCTCGTGGCCGGGCCCCGCGATCTGGACGGCTGATGCCGCGCGGCCCGGCGCGCACCGGCGGCGGGCGTCGTGCAGGTCACAGAGGCTCGCGCGGCGCCGCAGCGGCGCGCCCCCGCGCGCCGCTCGAAGCTGCTGCGCACGCCGAGCGTCTGCAGAAGATGCTCGCCCGTGCCGGGCTCGCTTCACGGCGCGAAGCGGAAGCCTGGATCCGCGCCGGCCGCCTCACCATCAACGGAACTGTGGCAGAGCTCGGCGCGCGGGTCGCTCCCCGCGACCAGGTGCGCCTCGACGGACGTCTGGTGCGCGCGCTCGCAGCCGTCGCGGGGGTGCGGGCATTCGTCTGTCATCGCTCACCGGGCGAACCCTTGAGGACGCCTGCACTGCCCGCTGCTGACCCCGGGGCGGAAACGCCGCGGGCGGCGCTTCTCGAGCGTCTGCCGCGCCGCGCGGGACGGCGCTTCATCGCGGTGAGTCCCATGCCACGCGTGGATGGCGGCCTCGAGCTCGTCACCTCCGACGGTGAGCTTGCGATGCGGCTGCAGCGCGCGGTGCACGCGCTGGCGAGCGAATTCGGCGTACGGGTGCGCGGCGAACTGCATGCCGGGCAGCTCGAGGGCATTCGCGGCGGGGCGCTCGACAGCGGCGCACGCCTCACGGTCGAGCGCTGCGAGGCCGCCGGCGGGGAGGCCGCCAATCGCTGGTACACGCTCGGCGTTCGCGGCGCGAGCGGCAAGGAAGTGCGGCAGCTGTTCGAGCGCCAGGGTGCGCTCGTCAGCCGCGTGCTGCGTACGCAGCTCGGACCGGTGCGGCTCGAGCGCTCGCTGGCGCGTGGTCAGTTTCGCGAGCTCACTCAGGAGGAGGCGCGCGCGCTGCTGCCGGACTACCCTGCGACGGGCGAGGGCTGAGCATCGAAGGATCTGCCGCTGACTCCGCGGCTCGCCGGACCCAACAGCGCGATGTAGGGACCGGTGAGCGCCTCCGGCAGGGGCAGGGTCTCGATGTCCTCCGCCGGATAGGCCTGGCGGCGCATGGCGGTGCGCGCGCGTCCGGGGTTCAGCGCGTTCACGCGTACGTGGCTGATGCCTTCCAGCTCCGCGGACAGCACCTGCGACAGGCCTTCGACGGCAAATTTGGACACCGCGTACGCGCCCCAGTAGGCGCGGCCGTGGCGGCCCACCGTGCTGGCCGTGAATACCACGGAGGCATCCGCGGACTTCTTCAGCGCCGGCAGCAGCACCTGCGTCAGCGCAAAGGCGGCGGTGACATTGACGTGCAGCACGCGGCACCAGGTCGGCACATCGTAGTGCTCGATGGGCGACAAGGTCCCGAGAAGCGCTGCGTTGTGCAGCAGGCCATCGAGGTGCCCGTAGCGCTCCAGCACCGCATCCGCCACCCGGTCGTAGTCCGCGGCCAGCGCGCGCTCCAGGTCGAGCACCGCGATGCTCGCTTCGGGCGCGCTGCGGGCGGTGATCTCGGCGTGCACGGCTTCGAGCTTGCGCACGTTGCGGCCGATCAGAATGACGCTCCCCTGGTGCCGGGCGCAGGCGAGCGCGACCGCGCGGCCGATGCCATCGCTCGCCCCGGTAATGGCGATCACGCGGCCCGTCAGCTCAGCGGCAGCTGCGATGTGTGTGCGGGGATCGAACGCGGCACTCACGCTGGTGAAAACCTCCCTCAGTCCGCCCGCAGCGCGAAGCGGCCGGCATCGGCCCGACGCGCCGCGCGCCACGCGCGCCAGGCATCGAGCGGCGCGTGATGGTCGCCCGAGGTGCGGGCGCGGGGCAAGGCGCGCTCCGCTCGCCGCGAGTGGCCGCAAGCGAGCCCCGCCCAGACCAGAAGGCCCCGCAGCGGTGCCTGCTCGTGCCGCGCCAGCGTGGCGACGCTCGCGGCCAGCGCCGCGCGTACCTGCCGATGCCGCTCGCGAACCAGCCCTGCAAGCTCCGCCGCCCACGGCGGCTGCGCGAGAGTCTGCGGGGGTGCGTGCGCGCGCGCGAGCTCATCGAGCGGCAGCCGCAGCCGGCCGGCGCGCGCATCGCGCGCCAGAGCATTGAGCATCTCGATCTCGCGCAGCCCGCGGCCCAGGGCGCGGCAGCTGTCGGGGGCGATCCCGGGGAGCGCGAACCGCGCCAACGGCTCGACCAGCGCCACGCTCCAGCGCTCGCAGTACGCCGTCAGCTCGCGACGGGTGTCGAAGGTGGCCGCAGCCAGATCCCACATGGCCGTGTCGACCAGTCCGGTGAGTCCGGCGAGTGGCGCGAGATCGCCGCACGCGAAGCTCGCGGTGAGCGCGCGTGTGAGCGGATGCGCCGGCCGCCCTTGCGCGCAGCGCTCGCACTCATCGCGCCACCAGCCGAGGCGTACATGCGCGATCTGGTGATCGAGCCCCCCGCTCAGGCTCGCGGCGATTTCGCTCTCGATGCCGCACAGCGCCGCAAGCAGCGGGCGCTGCGCCACCGGGAAGTACAGCCAGGCCAGGACGCGCGTCGGCGGCCAGTCAGGCCTTACGGGCATTGCTCGCGCCCGCGCTCCCGGCGGGCTTGACGCCGGCGGGCCCTTCCGGCGCGGCGGGCGGTTCAACCGCGGCGGGCGGCTCAGCCTCGGTGGGCGGCTCAGCCACGGTGGGCGTGCCGGGGTTGCGCGCCAGCTGCCCGATCGGCTCGAGCTGCGCGAGCGGCGCGTCCGCGGTGACGCCCAGCTCGCTGAAGCGTCGCGCCTGCGGCAGCACCTGGCGCTCGAGTGAGCCGACGGCCGCGTTGTAGGCTTCCACCGCGCTGCCCAGACGCTGTCCCATGCGGCCGAGATGTCCGTTGAAGGTTCCGAGCCGCCGGTACAGCTCCTGGCCCAGGTCGCGGATCAGCGCCGCATTGTGCGCCACGGCCGACTGGCGCCAGCCGTAGGCCACGGCCTTGAGCAGGGCGATGAGGGTCGAGGGCGTGGCGATGATCACGCTCTGGCCGAGCGCGGTCTCGAGCAGCTCCGGGCGCTCGGCGAGCGCCGCGGAGAGAAACTGATCCCCGGGCAGGAACAGCACGGCGAACTCCGGGCTGCGCTCGAACTGCGTCCAGTAGCTCTTGGATGCGAGTTCCCGTACACGCGTCTCGACCTGTTGGGCGTGTCGCCTGAGCGCCTGCTGGCGCTCTTCGTCCGTGGGCGCCTCGAGGGAGGCGAGATACGCGTCGAGTGGCGTCTTGGCATCGATCACCAGGTCGCGTGCATCGGGCATGTGTACGACCAGATCCGGACGCAGCGCGCCTTCCTCGCCGACCACCTGCAGCTGCTCGGTGAAATCGCAGTGCTCGTTGAGGCCGGCAAGCTCCACCAGGCGGCGCAGTGTCAGCTCGCCCCAGCGGCCGCGCACCTCCGGGCGGCGCAGCGCGGTGACCAGATTGCGCGTCTCGCGCTGCAGCTGTGCCTGCCCGCCGGCGAGCGTCTCGATCTGGGTGCGCAGGGTTGCGAAGGCGTCGCGGCGCTCGCGCTCGAGTGCCTGCACCTGCGCCTCGGTGCGCTCGAGCGCGGCGCGCAGCGGCTCCACCAGGTGCGCGATGGCCAGCTCGCGTTCCTTGAGTGCGCTCTCGGCGAGGACCTGGTCGCGCCCGAGCGCTTCGCGCGAGAGGCGCAGGAACAACTCGCTGTTGGTGCGCAATGTCTCCCCGGCGAGGGAATCGAACGCGGCGCGCAGGCGCGTCTCGGACTGCTCGAGCAGCTTCAGCCGGTCCGCGTCCTGCAGGACGCTCGATTCCAGGCGCACCTGCGCGGCGGCCAGTTCGATCCGCAGCGCCTCGATGCGCCACACGGCGCGCAGCTGCGCCACCAGCGCGCCCAGCACGGCGCCGGTGGCGAGCGCGGCCACGGCGACGATGAAAATGACGAGGCTGCTCATCGCTGGAAATGCGCCAGGTAGTTCACGCTGACGTTGCCGCTCAGGGCCACGCGCCCGGTGAAGGGGTTGAGCTCGATGCCCGCCATGGCGCTGAGGGTGAGCCCCGCGGCACGCGCCCAGCGCGCCAGCTCCGCCGGGCGGATGAGACGCTCGTACTCGTGCGTGCCGCGCGGGATCAGATTCAGGAGGTATTCCGCGCCGACAATCGCCAGCAGGAAGGATCTGAGGTTGCGGTTGAGGGTCGAGACGAACAGGGCGCCGCCGGGCCGCAGCAGGCGCGCGAGCGTCGCCGTCATGGCCGCGGGCTCGGGAACGTGCTCGAGCATTTCCATGCAAGTGACCACATCAAAGCCGGCCGGTTCGGCCACCGCCACCTCCTCCGCGCTGACCAGTCGGTAATCCACGGCGAGTGCGGATTCGGCAGCGTGCAGACGCGCGACCTCGATCATGCCGGGCGCCAGGTCGATGGCGGTGACGCGCGCCCCGGCGCGCGCCAGTGCCTCAGCCAGCAGGCCCCCGCCGCAGCCCACGTCCAATACACGGCTGCCCGCGAGCGCAGTGCGCTCGGCGATGAACTGCGCACGCACCGGATTCAACAGGTGCAGGGGACGAAACTCCCCGCGCGGATCCCAGAACGCCGAAGCGCTGGCCTCGAATTTCGCCAGTTCCGCGCCATCGGCGTTCACGCGGCGGCCTCCATTCGTATGCGCTGTGCCCAGCGCGCGGGGAGCCCCGCCAGCTCCTCTTCGTCGAACGTCACGAGGCGCCCAGCGCTCACGGCAACCCGCCCGGACGTCCACACATCGCTCACCTGGCTGCGGATAGCGGTAAAGGTAATCGCGTCCTGGATTGCCGCGGCCGGCTGGCTGCTCAGCGCGCCGAGATCGATGCAGGTGAGATCGGCGGCCTTGCCGGGCTCGATCGATCCGATCTGTGCCTGCAGACCCAGCACCGTGGCGCCGCCGAGCGTCGCCATGCGCAACGCCTCCCCCGCCCCGAGGCCGGACTGCAGCGCCGCGGTACGCACCTCCGCCAGCACGTCGAGCGCACCGGCGGCGGCCGGGCTGTCGGTGCCCAGGCCGGTGCGGTTGCCCTCGAGCGCCACTACCGCTGAGCGTGCGCCGAGGCGCAGATCCGCCTGCGGGCAGGCGATGAGGCTCGCGCCGTGGCGCGCCACGAGCTCCAGATCCGCGCCGTCGCAGACACCGGCACCAATCGCGGTGAACCCCGGACGCAGCAGGCCGAGCGCATGGAGCTGGCGCAGGGGACGGGCAAAGCGCGGCGCGCGCGCGCTGTCCTGCACGCTGTCACCGGCGAGCGCGCGGACGGCCAGCTGCGCGGCGTCTGCAGATTCTGCCGGACCGGCAAGCTCCGCCAAATGCACCGCGACGCGGGCGTCGAGCTCATCCGCCACGCGCCGCACGCGCATGAGCAGCGCCTCGCTCATGCCATGCACCGTCAGCGGCGCGAAATACAGGCCGATGCGTGAATCCGAGCGGTACTCGTCCCAGAGTCGTTCGGCCCTGGCCAGGTGCGCGGTCGCGTTCTCGGCCCAGGCCGTGGGAGCGTCCGCCACCGGCAGACCGATGCTCGCGCGCATGTGGGCCGCAGCGGCGGCGCGCGCGGCTTCCTCCGGAAACAGGCTCAGGTCCGCGAAGCAGGTGATCCCGGCACGCAGCATCTCGGCGAGCCCCAACCGGGTCCCGTCGCGCACGAAGTCCGCGCTCAGGCAACGCTGTTCCACCGGAGCCAGGGTTTCGGTCAGCCAGCGCCACCGCGGGCCGCGCACCGGCAGGCCGCGCAGCAGCGTGTGACAGGCGCGGGTGTAGGCGTTCACCAGGCCCGGCAGCAGCGCATGGCGCTCGCGCACCACGCGCTCGCGGCTCTCGAAGCGTGCGCGCAGCTGCGCCGCGGGACCCATGGCGACGATGCGTCCAGCGGACACCGCCACTGCGTGATCGGCGAGCGCGGTGTTGGCGGGCGCGATCGGCAGCAGCCAGCGGGCCTCGATCAGCAGGTCTGCGCATTCCCTGGTGGACATCGTTCGCCGCAGTATATCGGTGCCCGCCTGAGTGCGCGCGCCGCGCAGGCCGGCGCGGAGCAGCCGCGCGCTGCGGCAAAGCGCCGGCCCGCGAGGCGCTTCATGGTAGACTTGCTCTTTTGTTTCAGCGCAGTTTAATGGCTGATATTGCCCGCGAAGTCCTGTCGGTCAATCTCGAAGACGAGATGCGGCAGTCCTATCTCGACTATGCAATGAGCGTGATCGTCGGGCGGGCACTGCCTGACGTGCGTGACGGCCTCAAGCCCGTGCACCGCCGCGTGCTGCATGCCATGCGCGAGCTCGGCAACGAGTGGAACAAGGCGTACAAGAAGTCCGCGCGCGTGGTCGGGGACGTGATCGGCAAGTACCACCCGCACGGCGACACCGCGGTATACGACACCATCGTGCGCCTGGCGCAGCCCTTTTCCATGCGCTACCTGCTGGTCGACGGCCAGGGCAATTTCGGCTCCGTGGACGGGGACGCGCCGGCCGCCATGCGCTACACCGAAGTGCGCATGTCGCGCATCGCGCACGAGCTGCTGGCGGACATCGACAAGGAAACGGTCGATTTCACGCCCAACTACGACGAGTCCGAGCTCGAGCCCTCGGTGCTGCCGACGCGCGTCCCGAACCTGCTGGTCAACGGGCAGACCGGCATCGCCGTGGGCATGGCGACCAACATCCCGCCGCACAATCTCACCGAGACCGTCAACGCGTGTCTGGCGCTGCTGGATGATCCGGCGCTGCCGCTGGCAGCGCTGATGCAGCACATGCCGGGGCCGGACTTTCCCACCGGCGGCATCATCAACGGCGCGCAGGAAATCGCCACCGCCTACCGCACCGGCCGCGGCCGACTGTCGGTGCGCGCGCGCGTGAGCATCGAGGACGTCGGCCGGGGCGATCGCCAGGCAATCGTGGTCACCGAGCTTCCCTACCAGGTCAACAAGGCGCGTCTCATCGAGCGCATCGCCCAGCTGGTGCGCGAGAAGCTGATCGACGGTATCGCCGCCGACGGCCTGCGTGACGAGTCCGACAAGGACGGCATGCGCATCGTCATCGAGTTGCGCCGCGGCGAGGTCAGCGAGATCGTGCTGAACAACCTGTATGCGCAAACGCCGATGGAAACGGTGTTCGGCATCAACATGGTGGCGCTGCAGGACGGCCAGCCGAAGCTGATGTCGCTGAAGGAGATGCTCGAGGCTTTCATCCGGCATCGCCGCGAAGTCGTCACGCGGCGCACCATCTACGACCTCGCCAAGGCACGCGAGCGGGCGCATATCCTCGAAGGCCTGGCAGTGGCGCTCGCCAACATCGACGCGGTGATTGCGCTCATCAAGGCAGCGGCATCACCCCTCGAGGCACGTGCGGCGCTGCTGGCGCGCGTCTGGCCGCCGGGCGTCGTCACCGCTTTGCTGGAGCGCGCCGGCTCCATTTCCACCCGGCCCAAGGGTCTGGCCGCGGACCTCGGCCCCGGCGGCGGGGGCTATCGGCTGTCGGAGGCGCAGGCGCAGGCCATTCTGGACATGCGCCTGCATCGCCTCACGGGCCTGGAGCAGGACAAGATCATCGCCGAATACCGCGAACTGCTCGAGAGTATCCGCGACCTGAGTGACATTCTCGCCCGTCCCGAGCGGCTGACGCAGGTGGTGCGCTCGGAGCTCCTCGAGATCCGCGAGGCGTATGGCGATGCGCGCCGTACCGAGATCAACCGCGATCATCTGGATCTCACCACCGAGGACCTGATCGAGCCGCAGGACCTGGTGGTGACGCTGTCGCACGCCGGTTACGCCAAGAGCCAGCCGCTCACCGAGTACCAGACGCAGCGCCGCGGCGGACGCGGCAAGACCGCCACCGCGGTCAAGGACGAGGATTTCGTCGAGAAGCTGTTCGTCGCGCATACGCACGACACCGTGTTGTGCTTTTCCAACCGCGGCAAGGTGTACTGGCTCAAGGTGTACGAGCTGCCGCAGGCCGGACGCGGCGCGCGCGGCAAGCCGATGGTGAACCTGTTGCCGCTCGAGGAAGGCGAGAAGATCAACGCGCTGTTGCCGGTCAAGCAGTACGACGAGCAGCACTTCGTGTTCATGGCCACGCGCGCCGGCACGGTGAAGAAGACTCCGCTCGCGGCGTTCTCAAGGCCGCGTTCCACCGGGATCATTGCGGTCGACCTGCACGACAACGATCAGCTCGTCGGGGTGGCGATCACCGACGGTGAGCGCGAGATCATGCTGGTGTCGAGCGGCGGCAAGGCCATCCGCTTCCACGAGGGCGAAGTGCGCTACATGGGGCGTGAGGCGGCCGGTGTGCGCGGCATCCGTCTGGGCGCCGGCCAGGATCTGATCGCGCTGATCGTGGTGGGTGAGGGTCACGTGCTGAC
>CATPBQ010000217.1 GCA_955652795.1 uncultured Steroidobacteraceae bacterium
CGAGGCCGAGGTGGTCACCGCGGATGGCAGCCTGCGCACCGTCAACGCCTGCACCCATCCCGACCTGTTCTGGGCAATCAAGGGCGGCGGTGGCGGCAGTTGGGGTGTCATCACCCGCCTCACGCTGCGCACCCACGAGCTGCCGGAATATTTCGGCGCCGCGTGGGGGACTATCAAGGCGCAATCGGACGACGCGTTCCGCAGACTGCTGAGGGCTTTCACCGACTTCTATGCCGGCAGTCTTTTCAACCCCCACTGGGGCGAGCAGGTGTCGATCGGATCCGGCAACACTCTCAAGCTCTCGATGGTCTCTCAGGGGCTCGACCGGCAACAGACGCAGCAGCTCTGGGAGCCGTTCTTTGCCTGGGTCAACGCGGCGCCGCAGGACTTCACGGTCACGGACGAGTTCGGCACCGGGGCGCTGAAGGCGCAGCGCTGGTGGGACACCGCCGGCACGCACCGGATGGTCCAGGACACGCGTGCCGGAGCGCCCGATTACCACGCCTGGTGGCAAGGCGACCAGGAGCAGGTGGGCGCATACCTGCATGGTTATGATTCGCTGTGGCTGCCCGCCGCGCTGCTGCAGGAGCCGCAGCGCCAGCGTCTTGCGGAGGCGCTCTTCGCGGGCAGCCGCCACAAGGAGATTGGTCTGCACTTCAACAAGGGGCTCGCGGGTGCCCCGCCCGAGGCGATCGCCGCGGCGCTGGATACTGCCACCAATCCTGCGGTGACCGAGGCCTTTGCACTGGCCATCATCGCCGATGGGGCAGGAGCGGCCTATCCGGGGCTGGCGCGCCCCGCAATGGATCTGGCGGCCGCCCACGAGGACGCGCGCGCGATCGATCGGGCTACCGCGGAGCTGCGCCGGATTGCCCCCCTCGCCGGCTCCTACGTCTCAGAGAGCAACTATTTCAATGCGCAGTGGAGCCGCGCTTTCTGGGGCGAGCACTACCAGCGCTTGCGGGCCATCAAGGCAAAGTACGATCCTGACGGTCTGTTCTTCGTACACCACGGTGTTGGGAGCGAAGACTGGAGCGCGGATGGCTTCACGCGGTTGGCGTGAGCTGGCGACGGGTGTCAGGCCCATGTGCGTGGGCCTCGCCCTGGCGCTGCCGCTGCTCAGCGCGGCGCTGCACGGCGCGACCCCCGCGAACGAGGTACCCGGCAGGACGCTCACCGGCGCGCAGGTACTGGCCGCGTCCACTGCCGCGGACTGGCGCGCGCTCGACCCGTCGAACACGCTGTACCTGGAACTGCCCTCCGGGCGCGTCGTCATCGAGCTCGCTCCCCAATTCGCCCCGCACCACGTAGCGAATGTCCAGGCGCTGGCGCGCGGGCATTACTTCGATGGGCTGTGGATCATGCGCGCCCAGGACAACTACGTCGTGCAATGGGGCGATCCGGACGGCAAGAAGCCGCTCGGCGCAGCGCACCGCACCCTGGGGGCGGAGTTCGAGCGCCCGCTGCGGGGGCTGTCGATCATGAGGTTTCCGGATCCGGATACCTATGCGCCGGAAGTCGGATTCGTGGACACCTTTCCGATCGCCGCCGATCCGGCGATCGGTCGCGCGTGGCTGGTGCACTGCTACGGCATGGTGGGCGCCGGGCGCGACAACGATGTGGATAGTGGCGGCGGTACCGAGCTGTACGTGGTGATTGGCCAGGCCCCGAGACATCTGGATCGCAACGTCACGCTGCTCGGGCGCGTGGCGTCCGGCATGGAGCTGCTCTCGGTCATGCCGCGCGGCAACGGGACGCTCGGCTTCTACGAGCACGCCGAGCAGCGCACGCCGATCAAGTCCCTGAGGCTCGCCGCGGACGTGCCAGCCGCGCAGCGCACCGAGCTGGAAGTGCTGCGTACCGACACACCGACTTTTCTCGCCTACGCCGAGGCGCGGCGCAGCCGGCACGAAGAATGGTTCAAGGTGCCGGCCGGACGGCTCGACGTGTGCAACATGCCGGTCCCGGTGCGGCCACGCACTACCGGCGGCGCCGCGAAATAAACACCCTTGGGAAGGATCAGCGGTGCGAGGGCCGCGGCGCCTGGGGCGGCCGCGGCATCGGGCGTTGCTCTCGCTGCTCGCGGGCGTGCTCGATCATCTGCTGACGCTGGACGGGGCTCGCAGCGCGCCATTGGTCGCGCAGCATCTGGCGCCGCGCCGGTGGCAGCTGCTGAAACTTGTGAAAATTATCCCGCACGGCCGCCTGCTCGGTCGGCGGCAGTGCCTGGAATTTCTGCCAGCGGCTGCGCAGCGCATGGCGCTCCACGGGGAGGAGCGTCTGCCAGTGCCCGAAGCGCTCGCGCGCCTTATCGCGCTGCTCGGCCGACATCCCGAGCCAGCGCTCGGTGCCGTGCGTGAGCGCCTGCTGGCGCGAGGGCGGCAGGCTGTTCCACTGGCCTCCGAAACGCGACAGGAGCTTGTGCTGCTCGGGCGAAAGACTCGACCAGGCAACCGGGGCCGGGGGATTCGCGCCGGGCGCTTCCTGCGCAAACGCGGGCGCTGCCGCGAGCAGCAGCAGGCCGAGGATGCCCGTACGCCATTTGTTATTCATTATTTTTCACTCCGGCTGCGCTCGGCGGCGGCGCTGGGGGCGGCGATGCGGGCGCCGCCCGGCCCTTGGCCGCCAGCCGCGCCGCGCGCTGCGGATCGGCCTGCGCGAGGTAGTCCGGGTTCACCTCGGCCAGGCGGTCGACGCTTCCCAGGAACTCGAGAAAGCCAGGATCGGGGTCCTCGGGCTGGGGTTTGCGCGTGTCGTCGCTGCGAGCCAGGGTACAGGCGAGCGCCAATACGGCCAGCACCCCACAGCCCACCCGACGCGTGCACATCAGCCCTCGCTCTGGACATTGTCAGTCTGCGCGGTCGCCCATTCATAGAACGGGCCGTCCCAGCCATCCAGCAGTTCCAGTGCTTCACTGTCTGCCAGCAAATCCATGTCCTCCGCCGCGTGCTGTGCCTCGAGCACCGGCGGTTCGCCGGCAGGCTGACGGTGCCACAGCACGACGGCCACCAGCAACGCGGCCGTTGCGGCGCCCGCGGTCGGCATGAGCGTGAGACTGCGCCACCACGCCCGGCGACGCGTACCGGCCGCCTCGAGCGCCGCGTGGCGCGCCTGGTTCAGGCGCGAGCGGATGCGGCCATCGATGCGCGACAGGCTCTCCTCGAGCACCGCGCGCGCCTTGCGCTCGAATTCCGTCAGTGGCTCATTCATCGGGCTCATACGTAGAGCTCTCCGAGTTGCGCGCGCAGTGCCTGCAGCGCGCGAAAGTAATGCGTCTTGACGCTGCCTTGCGAGCAGCCCATCGCGGCCGCGGTCTGGGCAACGTCCAGTCCCTCCAGGGCGCGCAGCAGAAACGCCTGGCGCTGCCGGCCGGGCAGCTCGCCGAGCGCCTTCTCCAGCGCCTCCACGGCCTGCTCGAGCTCGAGCCGTCTCGGGGGTTGTGGCTCCGGGCTCGGCGCCTGCGCGATGGGGTCTGGCTCGTCGTCATCCTCGTCGCCGCGGAACGGCAGCCAGGCGATTACCCGCCCGCGCACCGTGCGCCGGCGCTGCATGTCGCGAATGCGGTTCTCGAGAATGCGGTAAAAGAGCGGCTTCCATTCTTCCGCAGGCCGGTCGGCGTAGGCGCGGGCCAGCTGCAGCATCGCGTCCTGCACCGCATCGAGCGCGTCATCCTCGTGCCGCAGCGCCGCCTGCGCGATCTTGAATGCCTTGAGCTCGACGCCGGCCAGGAACTGGTTCAGCGCACGGGATCGCGTCTGGGCTTCAAGGTCCGTCAGGTCCACGTCGCCGTGTAGTGCGGCCGGCATGCTATAAGGCGACGCGAGCGTAGCAAACTCGGACATGGCCTGTATAACGCGCGCGCGCGCGACCTGGTTGACGGGCCGGTTGCGGCACAAGTCACTGATTTAACTTACACGTGAGACCCGAGCCCAAAGTCTTTCGGGTGGCGCTCGACACCCCGCTCCGACGGCTGTTCGATTACCTTCCGCCGGCATCCCCCGGCGGGCCGCACCTGCCCGCACCGGGGTCACGCGTGCGGGTTCCCTTCGGCCGCCAGCGTCTCGTGGGCGTAGTTCTGGCGAGTGCAGACACTTCGGAAGTTCCGACCGGACGCCTGAAGCCGATTCTCGAGGTGCTGGATCCCAAGCCGGTGCTCGATGCGGCGGCGCTGGAGCTCCTCGGCTGGGCCGCGCGCTACTACCACCATCCGATCGGGGAGGTGCTGGCCGGAGCGCTCCCTAAGGCGCTGCGGCTGGGGGCGAGCGCCACCGAGAGCGAAGAGCGCTGGGGGGCGACCGCCACCGGAACCCAGGCCTGCGCGGCGGGTGAGCCGCGCCGCGCCGCAAAGCAGCGGGCGCTGCTCGAGTTTCTGCTCGAAAGCGGTGGCGCCGTGGCCGGCACCCTCAATGAGCGCCTCGGCTCATGGCGTGACGCCGCCCGTGCGCTGCTGGCGCGCGGCTGGATAGCCCGCACCGAAAGCGCGATCGTGCCGCAGGCAGAGGCCACGCGGGTCCGCACCGCAGGCCCGGCGCTGCTGCCCGAGCAGAGCGCGGCCGTGGAAGCCGTGGCGGCGTCGCTGGGCCGCTTTGGCGCATTCGTGCTGCACGGAATCACCGGCAGCGGCAAGACCGAGGTCTACCTGCGCCTGATCGAGCGGGTGC
Source organism: uncultured Steroidobacteraceae bacterium (assembly GCA_955652795.1). Taxonomy (GTDB): domain Bacteria; phylum Pseudomonadota; class Gammaproteobacteria; order Steroidobacterales; family Steroidobacteraceae; genus 13-2-20CM-66-19. Next base: position 4,662 of record CATPBQ010000217.1, read on the forward strand.
TCGGCGCAGGCCAGCGCGCGCTCGTGCTGGTGCCCGAGATCGGCCTCACCCCGCAACTGCTGGGCCGGTTTCGGGAGCGATTCGACGCCCCGATGGCGGTGCTGCATTCGGCCCTGACGGATCACGAGCGCCTCATCGCCTGGCGCGACGCCTTCAGCGGCCGCGCCCGCATCGTGCTCGGTACCCGCTCGGCGGTGTTCGCCCCGGTGCCGGAGCTCGGGCTGATTGTCGTCGACGAGGAGCACGACCCGTCCTTCAAGCAACACGAAGGGGGCTTTCGCTATTCGGCGCGGGACCTGGCGGTGATGCGTGCCCGGCACGCGGCCGTGCCGGTGCTGCTCGGTTCGGCGACGCCGGCGCTGGAGACCCTGCACAACGTCGCCGCGGGCCGCTATGCGCACCTGCGGTTGCGGCACCGGGCGGCACAGTCCCAGCCGCCGCGGCTTGCGCTGCTGGACCTGCGCACGAGCGCCATGCGCGCAGGCGTAGCGACACCGGCGGTGCTCGCGATCGAGCGTCATCTCGCCGATGACGGCCAGGTGCTGGTGTTCCTCAACCGCCGCGGCTACGCGCCGACGCTGTTGTGCACCGCGTGCGGCTGGATCGCGCCCTGCCGCGAGTGCGACGCGCGGCTCACCGTGCATCTGGCCGCCGGACGGCTGCGCTGTCATCACTGCGGCGCCGACGCGCCCCTGCCGCAGCGCTGTCCACAATGTGGTTTCGCCGTGAAACCGGTGGGCCAGGGCACGGAGCGCATCGAGGAGACCCTCGGCACCCTGTTCCCCGGCGTGAGCATTGCGCGCCTGGACCGGGACGTCGTGAGAAGGCGCGGCGATCTGGAGGAGGTGATGCGCCGCATGTCCTCGGGCGAGGCGCGCATCCTCGTCGGCACGCAGATGGTTACCAAGGGGCATGACTTTCCGAACGTGACGCTGGTCGTGGTGCTCAACGCGGATCAGGGCCTCTTCAGCACCGATTTCCGCGCACCCGAGCGCCTCGCGCAGACGATCGTGCAGGTCGCGGGGCGCGCGGGACGCGGCGCGCGGCCTGGCGAAGTACTGATCCAGAGCGAATTCCCCGATCACCCGCTGCTCACCAGCCTGCTCGCGGAAGGCTACGACGGGTTTGCGCGCGCGGCACTCGCGGAACGCTCGCAGGCCGCCTGGCCGCCGTTCAGCCGCCTGGCCGCGCTGCGCGACTCCGCCACGAGCGCGCAAGCCGCGCTCGCCTTCCTCACCGACGCCCGCAAGCTCGCGCAGCGCCCGCCGCGTGGTGTGCGCCTGCTGGGTCCGGTGCCGGCGGCGATGGCCAAACGCGCCGGACGCTACCACGCGCAGCTGCTGGTGGAGAGCGCGCAGCGCTCGCGCCTGCACGAATTCCTGGACGCCTGGCTGGCGCAGGTCGTAGCTCTCAAGAGCGCGCGCGCGGTGCGCTGGTCGCTGGACGTGGATCCGATCGAGCTGTTCTAAAGCGTGCGCTCCGACACGGCGCGCGCTTCCCGCGAGTGAGGCCGCGGCGCTATTCGGCGAACGCGGCGGCGGCGATTTCCTTTTCCACGGCATTATCGGGGGTGGCGTGTGGCGCATGTTCGCGGCACAGACTCTCGAGCCAGGTGCCGTGCTGCGAGGCGGGCTTGCGCTCGCAATGCGCCACCAGCAGTGCGGTGAACTGCTGCTTGAACTTGAGGCGCGGAAACGCCGCGACGACTTCGTCGAGCTCGCGCGGATCGAGGTCGCCCGGATCGGGGCCGTAGACATCGGTGCCCGCGCCGAGCGCGACCAGCATCGCCTCCGGTCCGTGCCGCAGCGTCAGCGCCCACTTGCCATCGTGCAGCTCGACGGCATGCCAGATGCGATCCGCTTGGCTTCCGGAGCCGTGGTTCTGTCGCACCCAGCGCTCGGCCGCATCCGCCCCGTCGACTTCGAACGATCCCTTGGGGGTTTCGAAGGCGGGCAACAGACCCAGGTCATGGAGCGCGGCGCCGATGAAAGCGTCTTCCTGCCGATAGTCGCGATGCTGGCGCTTGAGCAGCAAGGCGCCGAACAGGAAGGTGCGCATGCAATGGTTGAACAGGTAGTCCGGGCAGCTCGTGCGCGCGAAGCCCGCGGCCGCGAGCGCCAGCGGCGTTCGCGGCAGCCGCATGCCGGCCACCTCGGCGGGAAGTTCGGCCGCGCGCGCGTAGCGCGCCAGTCCCGGGTGCGCCAGCAGTGTCAGCGCGCCGGCCCACTTCAATAGCTGTCGCCGCTGCATGGTGCGGAAGTTTACCGCGGCCCAAGCGCTAGCCGCACGACGAGCGGCGGTCCGCTCTCGCGGCAGCGCTTCGGGTAAACTTCCGCGCCTGCCAACTTCCGGATTCTTCACCTCTTGAAGCAGGAACTCGAGCAACTGCTGCTGGCCTCCCTGGGCAAGCTCACCGGGAGCGTGCTCGCGCAGATGCCCGCTGCTTCCACGGTGGTCGTCGAGCGCACCCGCGACAACCAGCACGGCGAGTTCGCCAC
>CATPBQ010000218.1 GCA_955652795.1 uncultured Steroidobacteraceae bacterium
ATCCGCCTGCGGCGCGCGCGCGAGGCGAGCGGCGCACCCGCGCCCGCGCTCTCGATGTGGTTGTTCCCGTGGCTGAGTTATGCCGCGCTCGCCGGCATGGCGGCGGTGCTGATTGGCATGGCTCTCACCCCCGGCGAGATGGCGCGACAGCTGTTCTGGAGCGTGGTGTCGCTGGCGGTGGCGGTCGGCGCCTTCCTGATCGTGGACGCCTGGCGCAAGGCGCGCGCTGTGGCGCGCACTGCGCCGGCCGCGCCGGGGGCGGACGGGTCATGAGTGTGCCGGCGTCGGTCACGCGGCGGCAGTTCGTGCTCATCTCCGCCGCGGTGAGCGGGGCGCTGGTGCTCGGCGTCGCGCTGCGGCACCGTCAGCAGATCGTGCAGGGCGCCGCGCCCGCTCGCGGCAGGCTCAACGCCTACGTGCGCATCGACCCTGGCGGCCGTATCACCCTCGTGATGCCCAAGGTCGAGATGGGGCAGGGGACGTACACATCGCTCCCGATGCTGATCGCCGAGGAGCTGGAGGTCGATCTGGCGGCGATCACGGTGGAGGCCGCCCCGCCGGATCCTGCCGTCTACGGATTCGCAGTCGATCCGGCCGCACCGGAGGGCATCGAACGAGACCAGGCCACCGGCACCTCGCTGTCCATCATCCAGTGCTGGACGCCCCTGCGGCAGGCGGGTGCGACCGCGCGCCTGATGCTGATTCAGGCGGCGGCGAAGCGCTGGCGTGTGCCCGTCGACACCTGTCACGCGCAGCGCGGCGAAGTGATACACGCGGCGTCCGATCGGCGCCTCTCCTACGGGGCGCTGGCGGCCGCCGCGGCGGCCCTGCCGGTACCGGCGGCGCCACCCCTGAAGGCGGCGAAGGACTTCCGGCTCATCGGCCGCGCCACCCCAAGGCGCGACACGCCGGAGAAAGTGGACGGCAGCGCGGTGTTCGGCATCGACGCGCGGCCGCCGAACTCGAAGGTGGCACTCATCGCGCTCTCGCCCGTCGAGGGTGGGACGCTAGTCGGGCTCGCAGGCGATGCGGCGCTCGCCGTCCGCGGTGTGAGACAGGTGGTGAATGAGGGCGATGTGATCGCGGTGGTGGCGGATGACACCTGGACGGCCATGAAGGGCATGAAGGCGCTGGCGCCGCGCTGGAACGACGGGCCGAACGCCGCCGTGCAACAGGCGGCCATCGTGGCGGACCTCGAGGCTGCCGTTCATGAGGCAGGCGCGGTGGCCGCCAGTAAGGGCAAACCCGCGCAGGCCACGGCACGCGCCGTGACTCATGTAGAGGCGATCTATCACCAGCCATTTCTCGCCCACGCGTCGCTCGAGCCGATGAACTGCACCATCGATTGGCGCGAGAGCGAGTGCGAGATCTGGGTCGGCACCCAGGCACCCGATCGCGCGGTGGCGAAGCTCGCCGCTCTGGGTCTCAAGCCCGAGCAGATCCGCCTTCATAACCATCTCATCGGCGGCGGCTTCGGTCGGCGCCTCGAGGTGGACGGCATCGTGCTCGCCGCGCGCATCGCCGGGCATGTGCAGGGCCCGGTGAGGGCGCTGTGGAGTCGCGAGGAGGACATCCAGCACGACCGCTACCGCCCCTACTATGTGGACCGTCTGTCCGCTTCGCTGGATGCGCGCGGCATGCCCGTCGCCTGGCGCCAGACCATCGCAGGCGCCGGGTTGTGGGCGCTGTACTACGGCGAGGGAACGGTCAGGAACGGTGTGGATCTGGACGCCGTGACGTGCGCCACGGATCTGGCCTACCCACTGGAGAATATGGAAGTGCGCTTCGTGCGCCGCGATCCGCCGGGCGTGCCGACGGGCTGGTGGCGTGGGGTGGGTCCGACCCGCAGCGTGTTCGCGGTGGAGAGCTTCATAGATGAGCTGGCGGCGGCGGCGCAGCAGGATCCGGTGCGCTACCGGCGCGCGCTGCTGAAGGAGCCGCGCATGCGCACGGTGCTGGATCTCGCGGCCGATCGCGCCGGGTGGGGAACCGCGCTGCCCGCCGGCAGCGGCCGCGGCGTTTCCATCCAGTACGCGTTCGGCAGTTATCTGGCGCAGGTTGCCGAGGTCAGCGTCGATGCCCAGTGTCAGCCGCGTGTCGAGCGCGTGGTGTGTGTCATCGACTGCGGCCAGGTGGTCAATCCCGATACGGTGCGGGCGCAACTCGAGGGCGGCGTGATGTTCGGGCTGAGCGCGGCGCTCGGCAACGAGATCACGATCGCCAACGGGCGCGTGCAGCAAAGCAACTTCAATGATTTTCCGGCGCTGCGGATGTCCGAAGCGCCGCGGGTCGAGGCCCATCTGGTCGCCAGCGGCGAAAGCCCGGGTGGGGTCGGCGAGACCGGTACCGCGTGCGTCGCAGCGGCGCTGTGCAACGCCATCTACGCCGCCACCGGCAAGCGCGTGCGCACGCTGCCGGTGAGCCGCGGCCTGCGCGGTTGAGCAATCGTTGGCTTGTGATTACAGTGGCCACGGCCGGTGTGGCGCGACAACTCTAAGCAAGACATGGGGAGAGCGTATGCGGCGCATTCACAGCACCAGGACCCTTCTGAGGGCTGCAACCGCCACGGCGACTTACGCGGCGTTGGCACTGCTGGCAGGCGCCCCCGGCGCGAGCCGGGCACAGGAGCAGACGCAGGGGAGCGAAGCCGCGGGCGGCTCTCTGCAGGAAATCACCGTGACCGCCACGCGCCGCGAGGAAAGCCTGAGCAGGGTACCCATCAGCGTAACGGCGCTGACGAAGGAGAGCCTCGATGATCGCGGCATCAAGGATTTCTCGGAGGTCGCCCGTTTCACGCCCGGAGTGACTTTCGACAACTCCGGCACCAACAACATTTCCATCCGTGGCATCTCCGGAACCGGCGGCGCCGGCACGACCGGCATCTATCTCGACGACACGCCGATCCAGATGCGCGCCCTCGCGTTCAGCCCCGACGAGGCGCTGCCGAAGTCTTTCGACATCGCACGGGTGGAAGTGCTGCGCGGGCCGCAGGGCACGCTGTTCGGCTCGGGGTCCGAGGGCGGCACGGTGCGCTACATCACGACGCAACCGAGCCTTACCAAGACGAGTATCTACAGCCGTGCGGAGTTCTCCTCGACGCAAGGCGGTGATCCCAGCTACGAGGCGGGCGTGGCCGTCGGCGGACCGCTGGTGGAGGGGAAGTTCGGCGCGCGCCTGGCAGTGTGGTACCGCAAGGACGGCGGCTGGATCGACCGCATCGATCCTTACACGCTCGCCGTCGTGGACAAGAATGGGAACCACGATGAGACGGTGCTGGTGCGGCTCGCGGGGCTGTGGGCGCCGTCGGAGAACTGGTCGATCACCCCGAGCATCTACTACCAGGACCGGGCGCGGAATGACATATCG
>CATPBQ010000219.1 GCA_955652795.1 uncultured Steroidobacteraceae bacterium
CGAAGGCGGCGAGGACCCGACCTACGTCATCGGCGGGCGCCTGAAGAGCGCCGCCAGCAACGCGCGCCTGGGCGCCGGGCGTTACCTGGTCGCCGAGGCCGACGAGAGCGACGCCTCGTTCACGCATCTGCAGCCGCTGATGGCGATCGTCACCAACATCGACAACGATCACCTCAGTACGCACGGCGGGGACTTCGGGCTCCTCAAGCAGAGCTTCGTCGACTTTCTGCACAATCTGCCGTTCTACGGCCTGGCGGTGCTGTGCGCGGACGACGAGCAGCTGCGCAGCATCGTGCAGAAAGTCAGCCGGCCGATCCGGTCCTACGGCCTCGAGTCGGGCGCGGACGTGCGCGGCGAGAACGTGCGTCCCGCGGGCTTGCAGACGCATTTCGACGTCAGGCGACCCGGAGCGGCGCCGCTCGCCGTGACGGTGAATCTTGCCGGCATTCACAACGTGCGTAACGCACTCGCGGCGATCGCGGTGGCCACCGAGCTCGAGATCGACGATCAGGCGATCCTGCGCGCGCTGGCGGGCTTCCAGGGCATCGACCGGCGCCTGCAGCACATCGGCGACGTGCTCACCGCCGTGGGCCGTGTCAGCATCGTCGATGACTACGCCCATCACCCCACCGAAGTGGCCGTGACGCTGGCCGCCGTGCGCCAGGGCTACGCCGGCCGGCGTGTGCTGCTCGCGTTTCAGCCGCACCGCTACACGCGCACCCGCGACCTGATCGACGATTTCGGCAAGGAGCTCTCGGGCGCCGATGTCTTGTGCGTGACCGAGGTCTACGCCGCGGGCGAGACCGCGATCCCCGGCGCCGACGGCCGCGCCATCTGCCGCGCGGTGCGCAGCCGCGGGCAGCTCGAGCCGTTGTTTGTCGAGAAGGTCGAGGAGCTCGCCCAGGCGCTCAAGGACGTGATCCGCGATGGCGACGTCATCGTTGCCATGGGCGCGGGCAACATCAGCGCCGTGGCGCATGCGCTCCCCGCGGCTCTCGCGGCACTGCTGCCGCCGGGGAGGGCGTCGTGATGCTCGCCGTGGCCCCGGAGTTCCTGGTGCGCGTGCGCCGCGATGAGCCCTTGAGCCGGCACACCTCCTGGCACGTCGGCGGACCTGCGGAAGTGTTCTTCAATCCGCGCGACCGCGCCGAGCTGGCGGCGTTCCTGCGCACCGTGCCCCTTGATGTGCCCATCCACTTCATCGGGCTCGGCAGCAACCTGCTGGTGCGTGACGGAGGCCTGAAGGGGATCGTCATCAGCACGCACGGTACGCTCGATGCCCTCACGCGCATCAACGAGACCACGGTGCACGCGCAGGCCGGCGTCGCCTGCGCCCGCATCGCCAGGCAATGCGTCAAGTGGGGCCTCGGGCCCGCGGAATTCTTCGCCGGCATTCCCGGGACCCTGGGCGGCGCCCTGGCGATGAACGCCGGCGCCTTTGGCGGGGAAACCTGGCGCTACGTGCTGAGTGTGGAAACCATCGACCGCGGCGGCCACACGCACACCCGCGAGGCCGGCGAGTACCGCGTCAGCTACCGCCAGGTCATCGCGCCCGCGCCTGAGGAATGGTTCATCGCCGCGAGCTTGAGCTTCGAGCGTCGTCCCGCCGCGCACGAGAGCGAGGTGCGCGCGCTGCTCGAGCGGCGCAAGGCGTCGCAGCCGATCGGCGAGTGGAGTTGCGGTTCGGTGTTCACCAACCCGCCGGGGGATCACGCTGCGCGCCTCATCGAGGTCGCCGGGCTCAAGGGGTTTCGCATCGGCGATGCCTCGGTGTCGCACAAGCACGCGAATTTCATCATTAATCACGGCCAGGCGAGCGCCGCGGACCTGGAGCGCCTGATCGCGCACGTGCGCGATACGGTGCAGCGCGTACATGGCGTCGCGCTGCGCCCTGAAGTGCGGATCGTGGGAGTGCCGTAAGCCATGCGCCTCATCTACGAACCGCCCCAGCTGCGCCGCGTCACCGATGCAGGCGCGTTCGGCCGCGTGGCGGTGCTGTTCGGCGGCGACTCCAGCGAGCGCGAGATCTCGCTCCTCTCGGGTAACGCGGTGCTGGATGGGCTCAAGCGCCGCGGCGTGGACGCGCACGCCTTCGATCCGCGCGCGACGGCGCTGTCGGATCTGATCGGCCGCCGCTTCGACCGCGTCTGGATCGCGCTGCACGGTCCCGGCGGTGAGGACGGCACGCTGCAGGGCGCGCTCGAATACCTGGGCGTCCCCTATACCGGCAGCGGCGTGATGGGCTCGGCCATCGGCATGGACAAGCTGCGTACCAAGCGCCTGGCGCTGGCGGTGGGCGTGGCGACCGCGGACTTCGTGGTACTGCGCGGCGCGCAGGATTTCGAGCTGGCGCTCGAGCGCCTCAAGCTGCCGCTGATCGTGAAGCCCGCCACCCAGGGCTCGAGCGTCGGCATGACCAAGGTCGAGCGCGCCGCGGATCTGCCCGCCGCCTACGCGCTCGCCGTGCAGCTCGAGACGCTGGTGTTTGCGGAAGCGTGGATCCCAGGACCTGAGTACACCGTGGCGATCCTGCAGGAGCGTGCCCTGCCCTCGATCCGCATCGAGACGCCCAGGACCTTCTACGACTACGAGGCGAAGTATTTCCGCGACGACACGCGCTACTTCTGTCCGTCCGGCCTTTCGCACAGCGCCGCGGAGCATCTCGCCAATCTCGCGCTCGCCGCATTCGAGGCCGCCGGCGCCTCGGGCTGGGGGCGGGTGGATTTCATGATGGACGCCGCCGCAAGGCCGTTGCTGCTGGAGATCAACACCGTTCCGGGCATGACCAGTCACAGCCTGGTGCCCATGGCGGCGCGCGCGATCGATGTCGATTTCGACGAACTCGTGTGGCGCGTGCTCGAGACCAGTTTCACCCGCCGGCCCGCCTTAAGTCCGCAGCGAGCGGTGTAGCAACCATGCTCGGCCGCCCCCAAAACCGTCGCAAACCCTCCGAGCGCCGCCTGCGGCTGCCGCTCATCAACTGGCGCTACCTGAGCCTGTGGGTGGGCGCGCTGGCGGCGATCGCGGCGGCGCTGAGCGCGGTGTCGTGGGCGTTCGATCAACCCATCGAGACGGTGGCCGTGGAAGGGCGCTTCCAGCGCGTGGCGCCGGTGGACGTCGAGCGGGTCGTGAAAGAGAGGGTGCACGGCGCGGGCCTGCTGTCGGTGGACCTCGCCGCGGTGCGCCGCGCCATCCACACGCTGCCGTGGGTGGATGCGGTGAGCGTGCAGCGCGCCTGGCCCCGGGGCCTGAACGTGCTGGTCATCGAGCAGAGCGCCGCGGCCCGCTGGGGCGAGCGCGGGCTACTCAACACCCGTGGTGAGCTGTTCGACACCGACGAGCGTCACATTCCGCCGGAGCTGGCTCAGCTCGCCGGCCCCGACGGCAAGGAGTCACTGGTGGCGCAGCGCTATCTGGCCGCAGAAGGACGTCTGTCGCAGGCGGGCCTGCGCCTCACGGCATTGCGCCTGGATGCACGCGGCGCCTGGGAATTCGATCTTGCCAACGGCGTCACCGTGCGTCTGGGAAGGCGCCAGGTGGACGAGCGCTTCGAGAAATTCATGAACACCGCGCTGAAGCTCGTCACGCAGCGCGGCGAGGACATTGCCTACGTGGACATGCGCTACACAAACGGGTTTGCCATCGGCTGGCGCGGCAATGCCGCCCGCGCCGCGGGCCGGGACGGTGGTCACGATGCTTAAGCGCGCGGACAGAAATCTGATCGTCGGGCTCGACATCGGCACCTCCAAGGTCGTGGCGCTGGTTGGGGAAGTGGGGCCAGACGGCTCGATCGAGCTTCTCGGGCTCGGCTCACAGCCCTCGCGGGGACTGAAGAAGGGCGTGGTGGTCAACATCGAGTCCACCGTGCAGTCCATCCAGCGGTCGGTGGAGGAAGCCGAGCTGATGGCCGGCTGCGAGATCCACTCGGTGTTCGCCGGCATCGCCGGCAGCCACGTCCGCAGCCTCAACTCCCACGGCGTGGTGGGCGTGCGCGACAAGGAGGTCACGCACGGCGACGTCGAGCACGTGATCGATGCGGCCAAGGCGGTGGCCATTCCCGCGGACCAGAAGATCCTGCACGTGCTGCCGCAGGAGTTCCTGGTCGACGGCCAGGAGGGCATTCGTGATCCGATCGGCATGTCGGGCGTGCGCCTCGAGGCGAAGGTGCACATCGTCACCGGCGCCGACAGCGCCGCGCAGAACATCGAGAAGTGCATCCAGCGCTGCGGGCTGGTAGTCGACGACGTGGTGCTCGAGCAGCTGGCCTCGGCTTTCGCGGTCCTCACCGAGGACGAGAAGGAGCTCGGCGTGTGCCTGGTCGACATCGGCGGCGGCACCACCGACCTGGCCGTGTTTGCCAATGGGGCGATCCGCCACACGGCCGTCATTCCGATCGCCGGCGACCAGGTCACCAACGACATCGCAGTCTCGATGCGCACGCCAACCCAGTATGCCGAGGACATCAAGATCCGCTACGCGTGCGCGCTGTCGCAACTCGCCAACCCCGACGAGAGCATCGAGGTGCCGAGCGTCGGGGAGCGACCGGCGCGCCGCCTCGCGCGGCAGACACTCGCCGAGATCGTCGAGCCGCGCTACGAGGAGCTGTTCGGGCTGGTGCGCGAGGAACTGCGGCGCACCGGCTTCGAGGAAGTAGTCGCCGCCGGCATCGTGCTCACCGGCGGCAGCGCCAAGATGGAAGGCGCGATCGAGCTCGCCGAGGAGGTGTTCCACGTGCCGGTGCGCCTGGGTGTGCCGCAAGCCGTGCGCGGTCTCACGGACGTGGTGCGCAACCCGGTTTATTCCACCGGCGTGGGGCTGCTGCTCTACGCCCGTGACAACGTCCTGCCCGCGCATCGCGGGCGCTCCCTGGGCGGGAACGCCAAATCGGTGTTCGACCGCATGCGCTCCTGGTTCCAGGGCAACTTTTGAAGCTGACAGAGCGATTGAAGCTGACAGAGCGAAGAACGACTCACAACCAACCTTTGTATTCGTGTAAGGAGCGATATCATGTTTGAACTGATGGACGCGTACAGCCAGAGCGCCGTCATCAAGGTGATCGGCGTGGGGGGTGGCGGCGGCAACGCCGTGGCCCACATGGTCACGGCCGGTATCGACGGCGTGGAGTTCATGTGTATCAACACCGACTCGCAGGCCCTCAAGCACGCCAAGGTGAAGACGGCGCTGCAAATCGGCTGCAACATCACCAAGGGACTGGGAGCGGGTGCCGACCCGGAAATCGGTCGCGCGGCGGCGATGGAGGACCGCGACCGCATCGTCGAGCTGGTCGAGGGCTGCGACATGTTGTTCATCACCGCCGGCATGGGCGGCGGCACGGGCACCGGTGCGGCGCCGGTCGTCGCACAGGTGGCGCGTGAGCTGGGCATACTCACCGTCGCGGTCGTGACCAAGCCGTTCGAGATGGAGGGCAACAAGCGCGGCTGCGTCGCCGACCACGGTATCGGCGAGCTGTCCAAGTTCTGCGACTCGCTGATTACAATTCCTAACCAGAAGCTGTTGACGGTGTTGGGTCCGCAGACCACGCTGCTTGATGCCTTCAAGGCGGCGAATCAGGTGTTGCAGGGCGCGGTGCAGGGCATTGCGGAGCTCATCACGCGCCCCGGCCTCATCAACGTCGACTTCGCCGACGTGCGCACCGTGATGGCGGAGACCGGCATGGCGATGATGGGATCGGGCGCGGCCAGCGGCGAAGGCCGGGCACGCGCGGCGGCGGAGGCAGCTGTATCCTCACCGTTACTCGAGGATATCAACCTTGCGGGTGCGCACGGCATCCTGGTCAACGTCACCGCGAGCATGGACCTGTCGATCGGCGAATTCCAGGAGGTTGGGCAGATCGTGAAGCAGTTCGCTTCCGAGGACGCGACGGTGGTGGTCGGTACGGTCATCGATCCGGAGCTGGAGAACCAGCTGCGCGTCACCGTGGTGGCGACGGGCTTAGGCAGGCCTACTGCCGCAGTGCGAGCGCCGCTCACTTCACCGCGCGAGCGCGAGGCGGCGGCAGGCCGCGATCACCGCGACGTGCGCGCCGAGCCGCCGATGCGCATGGTGCGGCGCCCACTGTCGAGCAACGACTACGCTGCGCTCGACAAGCCCACCGTCCAGCGGCAGCGGGCGGTCGGGGATGGGCTGCGGCCGGCAGCCGACTCCTCGGAGGATCTGCTGGATATCCCGGCGTTCCTGCGGCGGCAGGCCGATTGATATGATACGGTAGCGCGCCTTATGTGAAGCGCCTTGGAGGGGCCAGCTTGCGGTCCCTCCTTACGGCGCTCGAGACGCGCCGCTCATTCGCAGCATGCTGCGGTCGGTGTAGCAAAGCAGTACGCATGGTCGGACAACGGACGCTCAAAAACTCGATTCGCGCCACCGGTGTCGGCTTGCACACGGGCAAGAAGGTCCTCATGACCTTGCGCCCTGCAGGTCCTGACGAAGGCATCGTGTTCCGGCGCACGGATTTGCCGAACCCGGTAGATATCCGCGCCCGCGCGGAGAACGTCGGCGACACCATGCTCGGCACGACGCTCGGCACGGGCGAGTCGCGTGTCTCGACCGTCGAGCACCTGCTGTCGGCGTTCGCA
>CATPBQ010000220.1 GCA_955652795.1 uncultured Steroidobacteraceae bacterium
CGGCGCCCGCGCGCCCTGGACTGCGCGCCCGTACGCGCAGATCCTGCGCGATGATCCGCGCACCAAGCGCTCCATGTTCGATGTCGAGAGTTACGCGTTCCATGGTCCGGCGATCTACGACGGCACCAAGTACCGCAAGCTCGACACCACAGACACGCAGGACAGTCACCTGTCCCTCGAAGTGCGCGACGGCTGGCTCGCCGCCCTGCAGCACCACTTCGTCAGCGCCATCGTGCCGCCGCGCGGCGCACCCTATCGCTTCGCGCTGGGTGTATCCGGGGATCAGTACCTGCTGTCGGCCACCGGCCCGGAGCAGACGGTCGCGCCCGGCGCCACGGCGCAATTCAGCGAGGCGTTCTACGTGGGACCGAAGCTGCAGGGGCAGCTCGAGGGCACCGCCCCGGAGCTCGGCCGGGTGGCGGATTACGGCCGGCTGTGGTTCCTGTCGATGCCGCTGTTCTGGGTGCTCGACAAGGTGCATGGGCTCACGGGCAACTGGGGCGTTGCGATCATCCTGGTCACCTTACTGCTGAAGCTCGTGTTCTATCCGCTGTCGGAGGCGAGCGGCCGCTCGATGGCGAAGATGAAGGCCCTGCAGCCGCGCATCAAGAACCTGCAGGAGACCTACAAGGACGACCGCGAGAAACTCGGCCGCGCGATGATGGAGCTCTATCAGCGCGAGAAGATCAACCCGGTCGCCGGCTGCCTGCCGATCGTGATCCAGATCCCGGTGTTCCTCGCGTTCTACTGGGTGCTGCTCGAGAGCGTCGAGATGCGCCAGGCGCCGTTTGCGCTCTGGATCCACGATCTGTCCTCGCGCGACCCGCTGTTCATCCTCCCGGCGATCATGGCGGCGGCAATGTTCGTGCAGTACAAGTTGAATCCCGCGCCTCCGGACCCGGTGCAGGCGAAGGTCTTCATGATCATGCCGATCGCCATGTCGGCCACGTTCGCGTTTTTCCCGGCGGGACTGGTGCTCTACTGGGTGACGAACACCGTCCTGTCGATTGCACAGCAATGGAACATCAACCGGCGCATCGAGGCGGCCCTGGCGGCGAAGAGAACCTGACCCGCTTCAGCGCCGCGCGGCCCGTGCCGCGCACGCCCGCGCCGCTTCCTTTCCGAGTGTCTCCGGCGGTAGCCTTGGCACACCGGCCCATATGACGCGCACGGACACCATCGTGGCCGCGGCAACGCCTCCCGGACGAGGGGGCGTGGGCATCGTGCGCATCTCGGGCCCCAAGGCGCCGGAACTCGCGGCGGTCATGCTCGGTGAGCTGCCGCGGGCGCGCCACGTGACCTTTGCGCGCTTCCTGGACGCGCAGCACGAACCGATCGACGCGGGCCTGGCGCTGTTCTTTCCCGCGCCGCATTCCTACACCGGCGAGCACATCCTCGAGCTGCACGGCCACGGCGGGCCGGTGGTGATGGACGCCCTCGTCGCGCGCGCGGTGGAGCTCGGCGCGCGTCGCGCGCACGCCGGGGAATTCACCCAGCGGGCCTTCCTCAACGACAAGCTGGACCTGGCGCAGGCCGAAGCCATCGCCGATCTCATCGACGCGGGCTCGCGCGAGGCGCTGCGTGCCGCCATGCGCTCACTGCAGGGGGAGTTCTCCGCCATGGTGCGCGGGCTCACCGAAGCGGTAATCGAGCTGCGCAGCTACGTCGAGGCGGCGATCGACTTTCCGGAAGAAGAAATCGACTTCCTCGCCGACCACGAGCTCAGCGCGCGCTTCGAGGCGGTGCGCGACCATTTCGAGGGCGTGCTCGAGAGTGCGCGCCAGGGCCGTTTGCTGCGCGAGGGCATGACGGTGGTCATCGCCGGCCGGCCGAACGCCGGCAAGTCGAGCCTGCTCAACCGGCTCGCCGGCTACGATGCGGCCATCGTGACGGCCATTCCCGGCACCACGCGCGATGTGGTGCGCGAGCGCATCCATCTCGACGGCATGCCGCTGCACGTGCTGGACACCGCGGGGCTGCGCCAGGGGGGCGATCTGGTCGAGGAGGAAGGGATGCGGCGCGCCCAGGCGGAGATGCAGCGGGCCGATCGCGTGCTGTTCGTCATCGACGCGGTGGAAGACCCCTCCGCCACGGCCTTTCGCGAGGAGCGCGCGCGGCTGCCGGCGGATGTCCCGGTCACGCTGGTGTTCAACAAGTGCGATCTCGCGGTCGGCCTGCCGGTCGCCGACACGCTCACCCGCCCGCCACACATCACCTTGTCCGCTCTCAGCGGCCAGGGGCTGGAGGAATTGCGCGCGCATCTGAAGCAGTGCATGGGGTATCAGACGGTGGAGGCAGGGGCGATCAGCGCCCGCCGCCGGCACCTGGAGGCCCTCGAGCGGGCACGCGAGCACACCGAGGAAGCCGCGCGCCAGCTCACCGAGCACCGTGCCGGGGAACTGGTCGCCGAGGAGCTGCGCGCCGCGCAGCAGGCCTTGAGCGAGATCACCGGCGAGTTCACCAGCGAGGATCTGCTGGGGCGGATATTCGCCGGGTTCTGCATCGGAAAATGACTGCGGCAGCTGACACCGGGCTGATCCTGCGTGCGGCACAGTTCGCGGCCATGAAACACCGAAACCAGCGGCGCAAGGACAAGGAAGCGACCCCCTATATCAATCACCCGCTCGCCCTCGCCAACGTTCTGTGGCACGAGGGCCGTATCACGGACGCGCGGATCATCGCGGCGGCCCTGCTTCACGACACGGTCGAGGACACCAGGACCACTCGTGCGGAGCTGGCACGGGCCTTTGGAAAATCGATTGCCTCGGTCGTCGCCGAAGTGACGGACAACAAGTGGCTGGACAAGAAAACCAGGAAGAGGCTTCAGGTCGAGCACGCGCCCCACCTGTCGCCGTCCGCCAGACTGGTGAAGCTCGCGGACAAGATCTGCAATCTGCGCGACCTCGCTGCAAGTCCACCAGCGGACTGGTCGCTGGCGCGCAAGCGCGAATATTTCGACTGGGCGAAGCAGGTCGTCGATGGTCTGCGAGGCGAGAATCGGCGCCTCGAACGCCTCTTCGATCGCGCCTGGCGGGCGCGACCGTAGCCGGCGGCGCCGTTCAGTGCGCCGGCGCCCGCAGCGCCAGGTCCTTGCTGTACACGACATTCATGACGTTGTCGTACCAGCCCACGACCTCGGGCTTCACCAGGTGCTTGTTGACGTAGAAGTACAGCGGGATGAGCGGGTGATCGCGCAGCATGAGCCGCTCGGCCTCCTCGAGCAGCGTGCGACGCCTGGCCGCGTCGGTTTCGGCCGCGGCGCGCCTCAGCAGCGCGTCGTAGGCCGCGCTCTCGTAGTGCGGCAGGTTTACGCCGAAGTCGCTCTTCAGGTACTGAGCGAAGGTGTAGGCGTCGTTGTAGTCGCCCACCCAGCTCGAGCGGAACATCTGGACGTCGCCCCGATCGATGTCCTGCAGGAGCGACTTGAACTCCACCTGCGTCAGGCGCACGTCGGCACCGAGGGCCTGCTTCCACATGGAGGCGATCGCGACGGCGAGCTTGGTGTGCACTTCGCCGGAGTTGTAGCGCAGCTCGAAGGTGAGCGGCTTCTCGCGTGAGTAGCCGGCTTCGCGGTACAGGCGCTGTGCTTCGGCCACGCGCGCAGCCATGGGCTCGCCCCGATAGCCGAAGGACTGCGCGCTGTAGTTATTGATCCCCGGCGGCACCCAGCCGTAGGCGGGCAGCTCACCCACGCGCAGCACGAGCTGCGCGAGCTTCTCGCGGTCGATGACCAGCGACAGCGCCCGGCGCAGCTTGGGTTTGTCCTGGAAGGGCGCGCGCCTGAGGTTGAAGCCGTAGTAGTAGGTGGTGAGCTGCGGTGAAACGTGCAGCTGCCCGGCGAGGTTCGCCTTGATCCAGTCGAACTGTCCGCGCGGTACCACGAACGTGACCTGCAGCTCTCCGCCGCGGTAGCGCGTGAGCTCCGCGTTTTCATCCGGAATGAGCAGGTATTTCACGCCGTCGAGGCGTGTGGCGGCGTCGTTCCAGTAGTTGCGGTTGCGGGCGGTCAGGATGTAGGAGCCCTGCACCCATTCCTTGAGGACGAAGGCGCCGTTGGAGACCATCACGCCGGGCCGCGCAAACCCGTCCGGGTGGGCCATCAGCGTCGGCCGGTGCACCGGACAGGCGAGCGGGTGCGACAGCAGGGTCGGCAGATACGGCGCAGGCGTTGCGAGCGTGACGACGACGGTCGAATCATCCGGCGCCGCCACGCCGAGCGCCTGCGGGGGCTTGCGTCCCGCGACGATGTCGCTCGCGCCTGCGATGACGTCGATGTACTGCGCATAGCCCGAGGCGGTGGCGGGGTCCACCAGGCGCTGCAGTCCCGCCACGAAATCCGCGGCCACCACCGGCTCGCCGTTCGACCAGCGCGCCTCGCGACGCAGCTTGAACACGTAGATCTTGCCGTCGGTGCTCACGCCCCACGTGCTCGCCACCCCGGGCGCCACGGCGGCATTGCGGTCGAGTGTCGTGAGTCCCTCGCACAGATCGCGCAAGATGCTCTGCGCCTCGAACCCGCGCGCTTTCTGCGGATCGAGGGAATCCGGGTCGGGTCCGCCGCCGCGTACCAGGATGGCCGCGTGGGGCGCGGCGCCGGAGCCTGCGGGCCCCTGGTCGTGCGAGCGTGTGCAGCCGGGGAGTAAGCCGAGGAGCGTCGCGGCAACCGTCGCAACGGCGGCGGCGGCCTGAAGCGCGGCGCGCCGCGTGCTCATGCCGGCCGCGTGCGGCTCGAGTTGATCTGGGCGCGCAGTTGCTGCGTCGCCGCGCGCGCCGCGCCGGCGAAGTCCTCGCCCGCCGAGGCATACAGGATCGCGCGCGAGGAGCTGATGATGAGACCGGTGCCGTGCGCGGTCTGGCCGTTCTGCACCACCTGCGCCACATCGCCCCGCTGCGCTCCGACCCCGGGCACGAGCAGCGGCATCTCGCCCACCAGCGCTCGCACCTGGGCGAGGTCACCCGGGTAGGTGGCGCCCACGACCAGCAGGCAGTTGCCCCTGGAGTTCCAGCGTTCGGCGGCCAGCTCCGCGACCACCTGGTAGAGCTTGCGCGCCCCGATCACGCAGTCCTGCAGGTCGCGCGCCCCGGGATTGGACGTGCGGCACAGGATCACGACGCCTTTGTCCGCATGCCTGAGGAACGGCTCGAGCGCGTCACCGCCCAGATAGGGGTTGACCGTGACGGCATCCGCGCCATAGCGCTCGAACACCTCGATGGCGTAGCGCTCGGCGGTGTTGCCGACATCGCCGCGCTTGGCGTCGAGGATCACGGGCACGCCCGGATGCGTCTTGTGGATGTACTCGATGGTGCGCTCGAGCTGATCCTCGGCCCCGCAGGCGGCGTAGTGCGCGAACTGCGGCTTGTACGCGCACACCAGGTCCGCGGTGGCGTCGATGATGGCCTTGTTGAACTGCAGGATCGGCGAGGATTCGGCGGCGATGTGGCGCGGGAAGCGTTCGATTTCCGGATCGAGTCCCACGCACGCGAGCGAGTCGCTTCTTTCCCAGGCGTGTGTGAGCTGCTCGATGAATCCGCTCATGCGACCCGCGTGCGCCCGCCGCCGCTTCGCTTCTTCAGGTGCACCAGCAGGATCGACACCGCCGCCGGCGTCACGCCCGGGATGCGGCTCGCCTGGCCGACCGTCGCCGGCCGCACTTCGGCAAGCTTCTGTCGCACCTCGTGCGACAGGCCCGAGAGGCGCGTGTAGTCGAGGTCAGCCGGCAGCGCGGTCTCCTCGTTACCCCTGGCGCGCTCGATCTCGTCCTGCTGGCGCTGGATGTAGCCCGCGTACTTGGCGCGCACCTCGACCTGCGCACGCACCTGCGCCGGCAGGCGCTCGTCGGTCGCCGCGCCGCCGGCCGTGCCGCCCCCACCGACCGCAACGGGCGTGCACTGAGCCGGTGCCCCGGCAATCTCCAGCAGCGCCTCGTAGGTCACTCCCGGGCGCCTGAGCAGCTCGAAGGCGCAAGTGTCGCGCGCGAGCGGCGCGCCCAGCACGCGCTGCGCCCAGGGCGCCGGCACGTCCGCCGGTTGCAGGCGCAGGGCCTTGAGGCGAGCGACCTCGAGATCGGACATTCGCCGCTTCGCCTCGAACAGCGCCCAGCGCTCATCCTCGATGAGTCCGAGCTCGCGCCCCGCGGGCGTCAGGCGCAGGTCCGCGTTGTCTTCGCGCAGCAGCAGTCGGTGTTCCGCGCGGCTCGTGAACATGCGGTACGGTTCGCGCGTGCCGCGCGTCACCAGGTCATCGATGAGCACTCCGAGGTAGGCCTCGCTGCGCTTCGGTGTCCAGGGCTCGCGATCCCTCACGGCGAGCGCGGCATTGATGCCGGCGATGAGGCCCTGCGCCGCGGCCTCCTCGTAGCCGGTGGTGCCGTTGATCTGGCCGGCGAAATAAAGGCCCGCGAGCGCGCGTGTCTCGAGCGAGCCCTTCAGCTCGCGCGGATCGAAAAAGTCGTACTCGATGGCATAACCGGGGCGCGTGAGGTGCGCGTTCTCGAAGCCGCGGATGGTGCGCACGAACTCGCACTGCACGTCGAAGGGCAGGCTGGTGGAGATGCCGTTGGGGTAGACCTCGTGAGTGTGCAGTCCCTCGGGCTCGACGAAGATCTGATGCGAAGTCTTGTCCGCGAAGCGCACCACCTTGTCCTCGACCGAGGGACAGTAGCGCGGGCCGACGCCTTCGATCGCGCCGGTGAACATCGGGGAGCGATCGGTGGCCGCCCGGATGATGTCGTGCGTACGCTCGTTTGTCTTCGTAATGAAACAGTTTATCTGTCTTGGATGCTCATTAACACGCCCAAGGAACGAAAACACGGGCGTGGGGTCATCACCCGGCTGAGCCGCCATGGCAGACCAATCGAGGGTGCGGCCGTCGATCCGCGGCGGGGTCCCGGTCTTGAGTCTGCCGACGCGCAGGGCCAACTCGCGCAGCCGTGCCGCGAGCCGGTTGGAGGGTGCGTCGCCCGCACGGCCGCCGGGGTAGTTGACGAGGCCGACATGCATGCGTCCGGCGAGGAACGTGCCCACGGTGAGCACCACCGCAGGGGCTTCGAACGTGATGCCCGTGACCGTGACCACACCGCGTACCCGGCCGCTCTCCAGGATGAGGTCTGCCACCTCCTGCTGGAAGAGCGCGAGGTTCGGCTGGTTCTCGAGCAATGTGCGGATCGCCTGCTTGTAGAGTTGCCGGTCGGCCTGGGCGCGGGTCGCGCGCACCGCCGGCCCCTTGCTGGCATTGAGCGTGCGGAACTGAATGCCGGCGCGGTCCGCGGCCCGGGCCATGGCCCCGCCGAGCGCGTCGATCTCGCGCACCAGGTGTCCCTTGCCGATACCGCCGATGGCGGGATTGCAACTCATCTGACCCAGGGTCTCGATGCTCTGGGTCAGGAGCAGCGTGCGCGCCCCCATGCGCGCGGCCGCCAGCGCCGCCTCGGTCCCGGCATGGCCGCCGCCGATGACGATGACGTCGTAGGCGGGCGCGAATCGCTGCGTGACGAACGGATGCATGACTACCTGAGGGCGAGGGACGCGTATTGTAGGGCCGCAAACCCCACGAACATACCGCGCCTTGCCTTATGCTCTGGCGCATGCAGACCGCCCTCAGGGCCTCAGGCGCGGGCGCGCTGCTCGTGCTGCTCCTCAGCGCCGGCGCGGCGGCCTCATCGGCGCCGGGCCTTACGCTCTCGGCCTGCGAGCTCGAGCACCCGCTGCGACTGACGGTCGTGGCGGCGGAGTGCGGCGTACTGTCGGTTGCGGAGAATCCACAGGACCTTGAAGGCCGGCACATCGGCCTGCACGTTGCGCGCGTGCCCGCGATCAGCCGGCGCAAACAAGCGGATCCGCTGTTCATCCTGGCCGGCGGTCCGGGCGCGGCGGCCACCGCGTTCTATGCCACGGTGGCGGGCGCCTTTGCGCGCATTCACCGCGATCGGGACATCGTCCTCATCGACCAGCGCGGCACCGGAGAATCGAACCCTCTCGATTGCGAAGCGGACGAGGCGCTGCTGTATCGCGCCACCGACACCGAGATCGCCGCCGACACGCGACGCTGCCTCACCCGGCTCAGCGCGCGCGCCGACGTGGCGTACTACACGAGCAGTCTTGCCGTGCAGGATCTCGAGCGCGTGCGCGCGGCCTTAGGCGTCGAGCGCATCAACCTGTACGGCACCTCCTATGGCACCCGGGTCGCGCAGCATTACCTGCGCCGCTTCCCGCCGCGCGTGCGCGCGGTGATTCTCGATGGTGTCGTGCCGGCGCCGCTGGCGCTCGGGCCGGCCACGGCGACGGATGCGGAGCAGGCGCTCCTCAGCATCCTGGCGCGCTGCGCCGGGGAGAGCGCCTGCCGCGGCCGCTACGGCGATCCCGCGCGCACCTACCACAGCGTGCGTGCGCTGCTCAGGAACCATGCGGTGCCTGTAGCGCTGGCCGATCCGTCCAGCGGCCGCCCCACGCGCCTGACCTTCACCACCGCGCACCTGGCGACGGTGCTGCGCCTCGCCAGTTACACCCCGGAATACGCCGCGCTCCTGCCGCTCATGCTGGATGATGCCGCCACG
>CATPBQ010000221.1 GCA_955652795.1 uncultured Steroidobacteraceae bacterium
CTCGTCGACGTCGTACGAATCCGGCAGCCGCGTCACGGAACGAGCGTGGCTGCGGCAACACTCCTCCAATGCCTGGGCGAGAGTCGGCTCGCTCCACGGCAGGGGAGCCAGATCCGGCCACGCGAGCCGCGATCCCATCAGGGTCACACCCCCGTCCCGGGCCGGAACCAGCACCACCTCCGACCGATCGAGCGCTGCTTGCGCCGCCAGAAGATCGGACACGGTCAGCGATGGGGCGTCGCTGCCGATGAACAGCACGCGCTCGTGGCCGAGAGCGCGCACCGCGCAATCGACTGCGTTCAGACGCTCACCCAGGTTGCCGCGCGGCTGGGGTTGCACGCTCATCGCACGCTCGAGCAGGCCTCGTGCCCAGCGCGCCTCAGCCGGATTCTCCGGTGCAATGACGAGCCCGCCCGGCCAGGCGAGCGCATCCTCCAGCGCGCACTCCAGCAGCCCCTGCGCGATCGCCAGCGCACCTGCCGCCCCCAGCGCGCGCGCCAGTCTCTGCTTGCCCTCACCCGGCTGCGGGCGGCGACAGAACACGACCAGGACCGGGCCCGGCTTCCCATTCATGTGCGCATCATGGCGCCCGCGGCGCGCGTGCGCTAATTGGCGCGCGGCGCGTGCGGCGGCTGTGCGAACAGGTCGCCGCGCCACGGTCTGCCGTCGCGATACGCCGCCAGTCTTTCCGCCATCACGCGCGTATTCCACGCGAGGCTCTGGGCCTTGCGGATCGCAATCTGCTGCTGCGCGCTCGCCTGGCGGAAATCCCCGTTGGCCGCGTAAGCCGCACCGAGGGCTTCAAACATCTGCGGATCGGATTGAATCTCCCCGGCGGCGAGTTTCATCGCCACACTCAGCGCCGTGCCCGGATCGCGCAGCGAGTCGAGCGGTGAGGCGGCGAGCAGGGCCACCACATGCTTTCTGACGTAGAAGCTGTCGGAGCTCGCCGCCCGCTCGAGCAGGCTGCGCGCCTGCGCGACCTGCGCGACAGAGGGGTCGGCATTCAGCAGATCCGTGGCCAGCATCAGCTGTGCCGAGGCGCTGCCGCCGTCGGCGGCGTGCCGCAGCCAGACCGCGCCATTCGCCTGGCTGTGGCACACGGCGGTGGCGCGCAGCTCGCTCCCCACCCAGTACTGGGCGCGGGAATCGCCGTCGCGCGCTGAGGCCAGCAGCAGCTGCCCCGCCCTCGCGGAGGAGATCCCGAGCGAGGCATCGAGCGTTGCCGTGAGCCCCAGCAGGTACCCGGCTAGCGCGTCACCCGCATCGGCGCGCTGCCGGGCCGACTTGTAAGCGTCCATCCCCGACAGTCCGCTGCCCCCCTCGATCGCAAACAGCGACTTGGCCTGCAGCCTCGATTCGATGGGCCCACCGCCGCGGGACGCCGGCACGAACCGCGAGTTCAGCCACGACTCGATGGCCGCGGCCGGGAAACCCGTCTCCGGCACCGCCAGCAGAATCTCCGGGTCGCGGGCCAGGCCGTCGACCCCGATCGTCAGCTCGGTGATCACGATCGCGCCCCGGCGCGTGTCACCGGCGAGGCGCGGGTACTGCGGCGCGGGAGCCTGCAGCACGCTCGCGGGAGCCTGTTCCCGGCAGCTGAAGTCGGGGCTGACAATGCCCTGCGTGTGCAACGCATCACGACCGTAGCGGGCCACGATACCCGCAGCGGCCCGCGACTCATCGGCGCTGAGCTTCGCCGTAAGGCCCGCCACCTTGTTGCCCACGAGCTGCTCGCAGCCGTTGCCGGCGGCCGCCTGCAGCCAGCCGACCCCGCTGCCGGCATCCCTCGGGCCGCCCTGCCCCTGCAGCGCCATCGCGCCCAGGTTGAACTGCGATGAGCAATCGCCGAGTTCCGCGAGCGCGAGGAACTGCGCGTGCGCGACGTCGTAGTGGCCGGCGTTGTACTCCGTGAGCGCCGTCTGGAAATCGGCGTGCGCCGGCGTGGCGCTCGACAGTGCGCTTACGGCCAGCGTGGCGCAGACGCTCCTGACACCCACGATTCCTGCCCCCTTCAGCGCTCGACGATGGCCGTCACTCCCATCCCGCCGGCGGCGCAGACCGAGATCAGTCCGCGCTTTGCGCCCGCATCGCCCGCGAGGATCTTGGCGAGCGTGCCCAGAATGCGCGTGCCGGTGGCGGCGAACGGATGCCCGATGGCCACGCTACCGCCCTTTACGTTCAGCCTGCCGAGGTCGATGCTGCCGAGCGGCGCGGGCAATCCCAACACATCGCGGCAGTAGTCCGGTGATTCCCACGCTTTCAGCGTGCACAACACCTGTGCCGCGAACGCCTCGTGAATCTCATAGTAATCGAAGTCCTGCAGTGTCAGGCCCGCATCGCGCAGCATCGCGGGTACGGCATAGGTGGGCGCCATCAGCAGCCCCTCCTTGCCGCTTGCAAAATCTACCGCCCACACCTTGCCGTAGCGCAGGTAAGCCAGCACCGGCAGGTTGCGCTTGGCTGCCCACTCCGGCGTCGCCAGCAGCACCGCGCTCGCCCCATCGGTGAGCGGCGTGCTGTTGCCGGCGGTGAGCGTGCCGTCCGCGGCGAAGCTCGGCCGCAGCTTGGCGAGTTTCTCGGGGCTGGTGTCGGCGCGGATATTGTTGTCGCTCTTCAGTCCCAGATACTCCACCACCAGGTCATCATAGAACCCGGCGCGCCATGCGGCCGCGGCCTTCATGTGGCTCTGCTGGGCCAGCTGATCCTGTTCGGCACGTGCGATCTGCCAGCGCTTGGCCATGATCTCGGTGCTCTGCCCCATGGACAATCCGGTGCGTGGCTCGACGACTGCGGGCAGCACCGGCCTGAAGTGCCGCGGCCGCAGGCCAAACCACGGCTGCAGCCGCTGCCAGGCGTTGCGCCCGCGGTAGCTCGCGAGCAGCAGTTGCTGATACGAGCGCGGGTAGACGATCGGCGCGTCGCTGATGGAGTCGGTGCCGCCGGCGAGACCGGCGTCGATCTGTCCGAGCGCGATCTTGTTGCCGATGTCGATCGCGGCTTCCAGGCTCGTGCCGCAGGCACGCTGCATGTCCAGCCCGGGCGTGTGCGGATCCAGCCCGCTCGACAGCACGCTCTCGCGCACCAGGTTGTAGTCCCTGGAGTGCTTGATCACCGCGCCTGCGGCCACATCCCCGAGACGCTCGCCCTGGAGCTTGAAGCGTTCGACCACGGCGCGGAACGCAGCCGTGAGCATGTCCTGGTTGCTGGCGGTGGCATAAGCCGAATACGAGCGGGCGAAGGGAATGCGCAAGCCACCGACAATGGCCACGCGCCTGACCGCGGGTCCGACCAGCATGACTCCTCCACGAGGCGTAACGGGTTAGAATGCCATGGTCGATCCGGCGAAGCTATCGGTAGCACGTCCATGGGCGAGTACTCCACCATCATGGCCCGCGACGGCCACGAGTTTCAGGCTTGGCTCGCTGCCGCACCCGCACGCCCGCGCGGCGCGCTGCTCGTCATCCAGGAGATCTTCGGCGTCAACAGCCACATCCGCAAAGTGACCGACGGCTTCGCCGCCGACGGTTACACGGCGATCGCGCCCTGCCTGTTCGATCGGGTGCGCCGCGGTATCGAGCTCGGCTACTCCGCCGCCGAAATGCAGGAGGGTAGCGGCTACGCGAAGCAGCTGACGCCGGAAGATGCGCTGCGCGACCTCGCTGCCGCGCTCGCCGTGGTGAAACACTCCGGCCGCGCGGCAACCGTCGGCTACTGCTGGGGTGGAACGCTGTCGTATCTTGCGGCCTGCCAGCTGCCGCTCGCCTGCGCGGTGGTGTATTACGGCCGGGTCGTGAGCTACCTCGACCAGAAACCCCGCTGTCCGGTCATGTATCACTACGGCAATGAGGACCGGAGCATCCCGCTCGCCGACATCGAGCGGACCACGGCGGCGAACCCGCACGCGCCCCTGTATGTCTATGAGGGGGCGGGCCACGGTTTCAACTGCGAGCAGCGCGACGCCTACAACCCGCAGGTCGCCGCGCTGGCGCGCGCACGCACCCTGGACTTCCTCGGCCGCTATGTTGCCGGCGAGGAGCCGGTCAAGGGCTGAAGACTCAAGGAGAGCCGCCACATGAAATTGCGCGATGCGGATCTGCTGCGTACCCGCGCCTTCGTCGGGGGCAAGTGGGTGGACGCCACCAACGGCGCCACGCACCAGGTCGTGAATCCGGCGACGCGCGAGCCGATCGGCGCGGTGCCCGACATGGGCGCCGGCGAAACACGGCGCGCCATCGAGGCCGCTGCCCAGGCATTCCCGGCGTGGGCCGCGCAGACCGCCAAGGAGCGCGCGGCGGTGCTGCGTCGCTGGTACGAGCTGCTGATGGCGAACCTCGAGGACCTTGCCACCCTGATGACCGCCGAACAGGGCAAGCCGCTCGCGGAGTCCAAGGGCGAGATTGCCTACGCGGCCTCGTTCATCGAGTGGTTCGCCGAGGAAGGCAAGCGCCTGTACGGGGACGTGATCCCGGGGCACCAGGCCGACAAGCGCATCCTGGTGCTGCGCCAGCCCGTGGGAGTGGTCGCGGCGATCACGCCGTGGAATTTCCCCCTGGCGATGATCACGCGCAAAGCGGGACCCGCGCTCGCGGCCGGCTGTACTTTCGTCTGCAAGCCCGCGAGCCAGACGCCCTACTCGGC
>CATPBQ010000222.1 GCA_955652795.1 uncultured Steroidobacteraceae bacterium
CGACAGCAGCAGCCGGCACAGCGCCACGCGGCGCCGCTCCCCGCCCGAGAGCGTGGCGATGCTCGCATCCCACGGCGGCAGGCGCAGCGCGTCCGCGGCGATCTCGAGCTTGCGCTCCAGTTCCCACCCCTGCGCGGCATCGATCGCGTCCTGCAGCTGCGCCTGGCGCGCCAGCAGCGCGTTCATTTCCTCGTCCGCCAGGGGTTGCGCGAACATCTCGCTGATTTGGTTGAATTCCTCCACCTGCCTGAAGGTCTCCCCGACTCCCTCCATCACGGTGCTGCGCACGTCCAGGGCCGCGTCCAGCTGCGGCTCCTGCGGCAGGAAGCCGATGCGGATGCCACTTTGCGGGCGCGCTTCCCCGTCGAAGCTCGTGTCGATGCCGCCCATGATCTTCAGCAGCGAGGATTTTCCCGAGCCGTTCAGCCCGAGCACGCCGATTTTCGCCCCCGGAAAGAACGACAGGCTGATGTCGCGCAGGATGATCCGCTTGGGCGGCACCACCTTCGACACACGGTTCATGGTGTAGATGTATTGAGCCATGCAAGTGCGAGCGTAAGGAAAAGCTAGCGCGATTATGGTCGAGGCCGGCGCCGATGGCGATGCCTTGCCGGCCGCAGCGCGCGGCGCTGTGTTAGGCTTGAAGCGCCGGGTACACACCCCTTAAGAGAGCCTCACGACCCACATGAGCAGCGTGGCTGTGGTGGTCAGCGAGCGCCTGGCTCGCTACGGATTCGGCGATGGCCATCCATTCGGCCCGGACCGTCTCGCCGCCTTCGTGCGCGAGTTCGAGGCGCGCGGCCTCGAGCGGCGCGTGCGCGTGCTCGAGCCACGCACGGCCACGGACGAGGAACTACGCGCGTTCCACAGCCCCGCCTACCTCGAGTTCGTGCGGGAGCGCTCGCACAGCGGTTGCGGATTTCTCGACGCCGGCGACACGCCGGCCTTCCGCGGCGTGTACGAGGCGGCCGCGTGCGTGGTCGGCGCCACCTTGAGCGCCATGGAGGCGATCATGCAGGGCGAATGCCGGCGCGCCTTCGTGCCCATCGCGGGACTGCACCACGCCGCGCGCGATCGCGCCGCCGGCTTCTGCGTGTTCAACGACTGCGGCGTGGCCATCGAGTTGCTCAAGCGTGCGGGACTGAAGCGCGTCGGCTACGTCGACATCGACGCGCATCACGGCGACGGCGTGTTCTACGCCTTTGAGGAGGATGCCGCGGTGGTGTTCGCCGACCTGCACGAGGATGGGCGCTACCTGTATCCGGGCACCGGAGCACTGGAGGAGCGAGGCCGCGGCCTTGCCGAGGGCACCAAGCTCAACATACCGCTGCCCCCCGGTGCCGACGACGAGGTGTTCGCAAGCGTCTGGCCGCACGTCACGGCGCACCTGGAGAAGTTCGCGCCGGAATTCATCATCCTGCAGTGCGGCGCCGACAGCCTCGAGGGCGATCCGATCACCCACCTGCGCTTCACGCCGCGCGTGCACGGGCGCGCGGCCCGCGAGCTGGCGGCGCTCGCCGAGCGTCTCGGTCACGGCCGGGTGCTCGCCCTGGGAGGCGGCGGATACAACCGCGACAATCTCGCCCAGGCCTGGACCGCCGTCGTCGAAAACCTGATGTAGGCACGCGCGGGGCGCTTACCGCCACGCGCCTGCGCCTTGCGGGCTCATCCGAGCCTTCCGCGCCCGCGGGGCGCCGCGACCCAAGGCGGCTGCGGCATCGTTCCGGTACAATTTGCGCCCCCCTTTTTCACACCCCTAAGGCGCCGCGTATGTTCCGGACGACCATGACTATCGAGGGCTTCGATCCCGAGCTGGCGCGCGCGATACACGGCGAGCGCCGCCGCCAGGAGGAGCACGTCGAGCTCATCGCTTCGGAGAACTACGCCAGTCCGCGGGTGCTGGAGGCACAGGGCTCGGTGCTCACCAACAAGTACGCGGAAGGCTATCCCGGCAAGCGCTACTACGGCGGCTGCGAGTACGTCGACGTGGTCGAGCAACTGGCGATCGATCGCGCCAAGCAGCTCTTCGGCGCTGACTACGCCAACGTGCAGCCGCATTCCGGATCGCAGGCGAATGCGGCGGCGTATCTCGCGCTGGTGCAGCCGGGCGATGCCATCCTCGGCATGAGTCTCGACCACGGCGGTCACCTGACGCACGGCGCCAAGGTCAACTTCTCCGGCAAGCTCTTCCGCGCCGCGCAGTACGGCATCCGTGCGGACACCGGCGAGATCGATTACGAGCAGGTGCAGCGCCTCGCCGAGGAGCATCGCCCGAAGATGATCATCGCCGGATTTTCCGCCTACTCGCGCATCATTGACTGGGCGCGCTTCGCGGCCATCGCCAAGAGCGTCGGCGCGTATTTCGTGGTGGACATGGCACACGTCGCGGGGCTGGTGGCGGCGGGAATCTATCCCAACCCCCTGCCACACGCCGATGTCGTGACGACCACGACTCACAAGACGCTGCGCGGTCCGCGCGGCGGACTGATCCTGGCGCGGGCCAACGAGCCAATCACCAGGAAGCTGAGCTCGCTGGTGTTCCCTGGCACCCAGGGCGGACCGCTGATGCACGTCATCGCCGCCAAGGCGGTGGCCTTGCTCGAGGCTCTGCGGCCCGAGTTCCGCGACTACCAGCGCCAGGTGCTGAGCAACGCACGCGCCATGGCGGCGCGGCTCGTCACCCGCGGCTACCAGATCGTCTCGGGCGGCACCGACAATCACCTGTTCCTGGTGAGTCTCGTCGACCGTAACATCACCGGAAAGGATGCCGACGCGGCACTCGGCCGCGCCTACATCACGGTGAACAAGAACGCCGTGCCGAACGACCCGCGCCCGCCGATGGTTGCGAGCGGCTTGCGCATCGGCACGCCCGCGTGCACCACTCGCGGCTTCATGGTGCGGGAGGTGGAGCAGGTGGCGGATTTCATCGCCCAGGTGCTGGACGCGGAGGGCGCGGCGGCCGTGATCGAGCGCGTACGGCCCCAGGTGATCGAGCTGTGCGGGCGCTTCCCGGTCTACGGGCCGTAGCGTCGGCGCGGAACACGCCGCATGCACTGTCCGTTCTGCGGCCACGTGGAGACCAAGGTGACCGACTCGCGCCTCGCCGGCGAGGGCCGGCAGATCCGCCGCCGCCGCGAGTGCCTGCAGTGTGGCGAGCGCTTCACGACCTTCGAAGCGGCCGAGCTTGTCATGCCGATGGTGATCAAGGGCGATCGCGGGCGCGAGGCGTTCGATGAGGCGAAGCTGCGCGCCGGCATGGAGAAAGCGCTGCAGAAGCGCCCGGTGCCGCGCGCAGAGATCGACGAGGCGCTGAGCCGCGTGGTGCACAAGGTGCGCAGCCTCGGCGACCGGGAAGTGTCCGCGCGCGCGATCGGTGAGCTGGTGATGGAGGAGCTGCGCCACCTGGACGAGGTCGCCTATGTGCGCTTCGCCTCCGTGTACCGCCAGTTCGAGGACGTCGAGGCGTTTCATGAGGAGATCCAGCGGCTGCGCAGTGCGCGCCCGCGCCCGGGCGGCGGGCAGCCGCGCGCGCGCAAGCGCGAAACGGCGCGCGCGGCGAATCGCGATCAGCTGCCGCTGCTGCCGGCGGAGCCCGCGGCGAACGACGCCACTCCCGGCCCGGACGGCAAGAAGTGACCCGCGCACCGATAACCGGATGAGCTCTCGCGACCATGTTCTCTGACTTCGACCGCCTGGCGATGCAGCGCGCGCTTGAGCTGGCCGCGCGCGGGCTGGCAACCACGGACCCGAACCCACGCGTCGGCTGCGTGATCGCGCGCGGCGCGCTCATAGTCGCTGAAGGCTGGCATGAGCGCGCCGGTGAAGCGCACGCGGAAGTCGTCGCGCTGCGCGCAGCCGGAGCGCAGGC
>CATPBQ010000223.1 GCA_955652795.1 uncultured Steroidobacteraceae bacterium
ATCATGGACCGCTTAGGTGCGCTCACCTGGGCCGGAATCGGCCGCTTGCGCTCGCGCTCGGCCGCGGCGCGCGATGCCGCCGAGGGTCGCGAACGGCGCCAGGCGCGCAAGGAGGCGATGGAGAGCGAGCAGAAAAAGTCCGCCACGCGCGCGCCACCGCGCATCGAGCCGCCGCTGCCGGTGGTCGAGAAAAGTGCGCGCGTCGAGCGCGAACGCCAGGTACCGCTGTTCGATCCGCCCAAGGCGAGCGAGCTGCCGCCACTGAAGCTGCTGGATGATCCGCCGCCGCGCGAGCCGCTGTATTCCGCCGAGGCGCTCGAGGCGCTGTCGCGACTCGTGGAGATGAAGCTCAAGGACTTCACCATCGATGCGGAGGTGGTGGCGGTGCAGCCGGGCCCGGTGGTCACGCGCTTCGAGCTGCGCCCGGCGCCGGGCGTGAAGGCCAGCCAGATCACGGCGCTCGCCAAGGACCTGGCCCGCGCGCTGTCGGTGCTGAGCGTGCGCGTGGTGGAGGTCATTCCGGGCAAGAGCGTGATGGGACTGGAGATCGCCAACGAGAAGCGCGAGGTGGTCACGCTCGGGGAAATCATCCGCTCCCGCTCCTACGACGAGATGCACTCGCCGCTGGCGCTGGCGCTCGGCAAGGACATCGGCGGCCAGCCGGTGGTCGCCGACCTCTCGCGCATGCCGCATCTTCTGATCGCAGGCACCACCGGCTCGGGCAAGTCGGTCGCGCTCAACGCGATGGTGCTGTCGCTGCTCTACAAATCCACCGCCGAGCACGTGCGTCTCATCATGATCGACCCGAAGATGCTGGAGCTCTCGGTGTACGAGGGCATCCCGCATCTGCTGGCGCCGGTCGTGACCGACATGAAACAGGCCGCCAACGCGCTGCGCTGGTGCGTGGCCGAGATGGATCGCCGCCACCAGCTCATGGCGGCCCTCGGGGTGCGCAACATCGCCGGCTTCAACCGGCGGGTGAAGGATGCCAGCGACGCCGGCAGGCCTATACGCGATCCGGTGATGATGCTCAGGGCCGCCAACGATCCGACCATCGACCAGATGCAGATCCTGGACCTGACACCGCTCCCCTACGTGGTGGTGGTGGTCGATGAGTTCGCCGACCTCATGATGATCGTCGGCAAGAAAGTGGAGGAACTCATCACGCGCCTGGCGCAGAAGGCGCGCGCATCGGGCATTCACCTGGTGCTCGCGACCCAGCGACCCTCGGTCGATGTGATTACCGGACTCATCAAGGCGAATATTCCCTGCCGCATCGCCTTCCAGGTCTCGGCGCGGGTTGACTCGCGCACCATTCTCGACCAAATGGGTGCGGAGACGCTGCTCGGGCACGGCGACATGCTGTATCTGCCCCCGGGCACCTCGCTCCCCACCCGGGTGCACGGTGCGTTCGTATCCGATCAGGAAGTGCATCGCGTGGTGGAGGCGCTGAAGACACCGCAGCCGCCGAACTACATCGAGGAAGTGCTGTCCGGACCCAGATTCCCGATCCCGGGACTGTCGGGGGAGGAGGGCGAGGGCAACGGCGGGGAGGGCGGCGAGGCGGCCGAGCAGGATCCGCTGTACGACGAGGCGGTGCGGATCGTAACGAGCGAGCGCAAGCCCTCCATATCGTACGTGCAGCGGCGGCTGAAGATCGGCTACAACCGCGCCGCGCGGCTGCTGGAAGGGATGGAGCAGGCGGGGCTGGTGGGCCCGCTGCAGGCCAATGGCGCGCGCGACGTGCTGGCGCCCGCGCCGCCGGAGGATTGAGGTGTCGCTCCGGGTACACCCGCCGCAGGGGGGACGCGCACGACCGCGGCGGCTGGGGGCCGCGACGTGGCTGCTGAGCGCGCTCGCTGCGGGCGGCGCGGCGCGGGCATCCGCCACCCCGCTCGACAGTTATCTGGATGATCTCAAGACCCTGCGCGCCAGCTTCCTGCAGACGCTGGTCGATCCGCACGGCCGCGAAATCGACCGCGCCACCGGCACGCTCATCGTGGCGCGTCCGGGGAAGTTCAGCTGGGAGATTCATCCGCAGAGCGCTGCCTCCGGCGGCGGTGCTGGCGCCGGTCACGGTCAACTCATGGTTTGCGACGGAACGAACCTTTGGTTTCTCGACCGCGATCTGCAGCAGGTGACCGTGAAACCGGTCGACGCCGCGCTGTCGGCGACGCCGGCCATGTTGCTGTCGGGCGTGGCGGACGTACACAAGAGCTTCAGCATCACCCCCGCCGGGGAGCGCCTGGGGCTCGAGTGGGTGCTGGTGGAACCGCGCGGCGCCGAGGCGGATTTCCGCAGCGCGCTGTTCGGCTTCGCGCACGGGGATCTGAAACGCCTGATCCTCGAAGACAGACTCGGCCAGACCGCGACCGTCAGTTTCGAGAAAATCGAGCGCAATGGTCCGGTGGCCCCGGGCGAGGTGAGTTTCACGCCGCCCGCGGGCACCGATGTGATCGGCACACCCCGCAAGTGAGCGCGCTGCGACCGCTCGCGGACCGCATGCGCCCGCGCACTCTGAGCGAGTTCATCGGCCAGCAACACCTGCTGGGTCCCGGCAAGCCATTGTCCGCCAGCATCGCCAGCGGACAACTGCACTCGCTGATCTTCTGGGGCCCGCCGGGCACCGGCAAGACCACGCTCGCGCGGCTCATTGCCCGGGCTTCCAACGCGCAGTTCATCGCGCTCTCGGCCGTCATGGCCGGCGTGAAGGACATCCGCGCCGCGGTGGAGGCGGCGCGCGCCGTGCGTGCCCAGGATGGGCGAGCCACGCTGTTGTTCCTGGACGAGGTGCACCGTTTCAACAAGGCGCAGCAGGATACGTTCCTGCCGTATCTCGAGGACGGCACGCTCACTTTCGTGGGCGCGACCACCGAGAA
>CATPBQ010000224.1 GCA_955652795.1 uncultured Steroidobacteraceae bacterium
CGCTTCAGATGCCGCGGGTGAACCAGCCCGATTGACGCGAGCCCGTAGATCGCATCCACGGAGTCAATGCTGTGACCGCCTGCGAGGGGGATGCCGGATTCAGCACAGATCGCCTCACCGCCACGCAGGATCTCGCGGATGACGTGCGGCGGCAGCACGTTGATCGGCACGGCAAGCAGCGCAAGCGCCAGGATCGGCGTACCACCCATCGCGTACACGTCGGACAGCGCGTTGGCGGCCGCGATGCGTCCGAAATCGAACGGATCATCGACGATCGGCATGAAAAAATCGGTGGTCGCCACCAGGGCCTGGTGCTCGTTGAGCTGATAGACCGCGGCGTCGTCGGCGGTCTCCATACCGACCAGGAGTTGCGCGAACGGCGCCGCGGGAGCCGAGTCTTTGAGCAGATCGGCGAGCAGGCCCGGTGCGATCTTGCAGCCGCAGCCACCGCCGTGGGACAGGGAGGTGAGGCGGGGTGTGGGCGCGGAGGGCGTGGTGATCATCGCGGTCTCCCGAGCGGACATCATGCGCGCGCCGATGGCATGCCGCGGACTGAACATGGCGGAAGGCAGCAGGAGTCGAACCTACCAGGAAGCGCCTGGCGCCCCCTCCTGGGTTTGAGGCCCAGCCGCACCACCGGGTACGTGTGCCTTCCGCACCTCATCTTCGGGCGCTCGTGGCGCTGTTCGCCCGGGACGGCTCCGCGGCGGCCCCCCGAGAGCCTTCCGCGGAGCGGCCCGACGAACGCCACGCGCTGTCGGGACGCAAGACGTGCGCATCGCGCACGCGGCGGGTGTAACCGACGCGATCGAAAAACTCCAGGATCTGGATGGCGCGCTTGCGGCCGAGTCCGAGGGTATCCCGAAAGCGCGCGGCATTGACGCCGCCCTGCTCGCGCATGGCCGCGCCGACGATCTCGGCGAGCTCGGCGATACGCTCGCGGTCGTAGAACAGATCGCGCACCACCTGGTAGACGCCGCCCTGCGTGACCTGCTTGCGCAGCACCTCGCGCACACGATCTTCCGGCTCGCGCACGGCAGCCGCGAGGTCGCGCACCCAGGGAGGATCGAAGCGTCCGGCGGCGATCAGCGGCTGGAGCTTTCGCGCGAGTGTCTGGTCGCTCTCGGAAAGGGTCACCGAGTGCTCCGGCAGATGCAGCCAGGCTCCGCTAAGAAGCACCAGGCGCTCGCGCGCGAGCTCATCGACCAGGGCGCGCCAAAGCGCGGCCGGCATGTCGGGGGCGGCGATGCGGCGCAGCCTTCCGACATCCGGCCCGGGCTCCTCGGGGACATCCGCATGAAAGCCCCGCAAGGCGCTCAGCGCGCCCTCGCGCAGCGCCTGCCACTGAGCCGGAAGCAGCATAAAGTGCTCACCGCCGGCCGCGATGGTGATCGCTTCGGATGGCAATGGCAGGCGTTCGGGCGGGCACCCGGTGAGGCGCACCAGGTCTGAGATCCTCATGCCGAAGCGTGCCTGTTGCAGCAAGGGCGTGATGCCGTCCCCGGCGAGCGTGCGCTCCAGCGCCGCGAGAAACCCCATGCGCTCGAGCGAGCGTCGCCGGCGCGCCGGTGCAACGGGGTCCAGTACGCGACCGCCGCCGATCGTGCGGCGGCCTTGCGCATCGCGGACAATGAGTCGGTCGCCGGGCACGGCGCAGATCGGTGTGTCGAACACCAGTTGCACGCGACCGGACTCGCCGGCCGATGGGCCATCCGACTCCAGCAGCACCACGTGAGCAACCTGGTGCGTCGTGCCCAGATGCACGTGCAGCGGCGACCACGACTCGAGGTGCGCGCCGCTGTCTGCGAGCAGATTCATGCGCACATCGATCCGCGTGCTCGGGGCCAGTGCGCGCAGATCGGCGAGCCAGTCGCCGCGCGAGATCGCGCTCCTTTCGACGCCGGCCAGGTTGAGTGCGCAGCGCTCACCGGCGCGTCCGGCATCCGCCGCACGATTCTGAGCGTGGATGCTCCGTACCCGCGTTGCCAGGCCCGCCGGCATCACGACTAGCGTATCGGCCGTGCGAACCTGCCCCGAGAAGACCGTACCGGTCACGACCGTGCCGCGACCTGCGAGCGTAAAGACGCGATCTACGGCCAGGCGAAACAGACCCTGATCTCCGCGCGCACGCGTCTGCGCCGCCATCTGCTGCAGGTGGTGACGAAGTGCGCTCGTGCCGGGATGCTCGGCGGCCGTTGCGTCGAGCGCAAAGAGCGGCGCCGCGTTCAGCGCCGTGGGCCCGAGCACCGCCTTCACCTCCGCGTCCACTTCGGCAAGGCGTTTGCTATCGACGCGATCGATCTTGGTCAGGGCCACGGCGCCCTGCGATACGCCGAGCAGCTCGAGGATCGCAACATGCTCACGCGTCTGGGGCATTACGCCGTCGTCGGCCGCAACGACCAGCAGCGCGAAATCGATGCCGCACGCGCCCGCCACCATCGTATGCACCAGACGTTCATGGCCGGGCACGTCGATGAATCCGAGCACCTCGCCGTTGGCGAGTGGCGTGTAGGCGTACCCGAGCTCGATCGAGATGCCGCGCGCCTTCTCCTCCTTGAGGCGGTCGGTGTCCACACCGGTGAGCGCGCGCACCAGGGTGGTCTTACCGTGATCGATATGGCCCGCGGTACCGATGATCATGGGCGCAGCCTGATAATCATGGCCGCAGCGCACCGAGCTGCGTGTCAAACACCGCCTCGTCGGAGGCCTCGAGGCAGCGCAGATCGAGCCACAAGGTCTTCTCGGCCATGCGGCTGATCACCGGCCGCGGCAGGGCACGCAGCGCCGCATCGAGACGCTCGAGACTGCCGCGCTTGCCCTTGACTACGCGGATGGCGAGCCCATAGCTCGGCAACTGGTCAATGGGAAGCGCGCCACTGCCGATCTGACTGAACATCGGTGCGTTCGCAACCTGGTAAGCCTCGCCGAGCGAGCGCTGCAGCCGCGGCCGCAGTCGCACGGCTTGCGCCTGCATCTGCGCGGGCGATCGCACCAGCAGCCGCAACGTCGTCAGTCGATCAGCGAGGAACTCCGGGGCGCGGTATAGCGCCAGTACCGCCTCCAGGGCGGCGAGCGTCAGCTTGCTCACCCGCAAGGCGCGCTTGAGCGGATCCTTGCGCAGCTTGCGGATCAGATCGCCGCGGCCGACGAGCAGCCCCGCCTGCGGTCCGCCGAGCAGCTTGTCGCCGCTGAAGCTGACCAGATCGGCGCCCGCTGCCACGGTTTCGCGCACCGTCGGTTCCCGGGGCAGTTGCCAGCGCGTCAGGTCCACCAGCGAACCGCTGCCCAGATCAACTGCCACCGGCACGCCGTGCGCGCGTCCGAGCTCGACGAGCTGGGCCAGCGTGACACTCTTGGTGAACCCGGAGATGGCGTAGTTGCTGGTGTGGACCTTCATCAGCAGAGCAGAGCGCGCACTCAGGGCTTGGGCGTAGTCCGAGAGGTGGGTGCGGTTGGTCGTGCCCACTTCGACGAGCTTCGCGCCCGCGCGCCGCATGATGTCGGGAAGCCGGAACGAGCCGCCAATCTCGATGAGCTCCCCGCGCGAAACGATTACCTCACGGCGGTTCGCGAGCACGCTCAACATCAGCAGCACGGCCGCAGCATTGTTGTTCACGACCATTGCCGCTTCGGCGCCGGTGAGCTCGCACAACAGCTTCTCGATCACCAGGTCACGCTCGCCGCGGCGGCCGGATTGCAGATCGAACTCCAGATTCACCGGCGCGGTGAGCGCCTGTCCAACGGCACGCACGGCCTCCTCGGGCAGCAGCGCGCGGCCGAGATTGGTGTGCAGCACGGTGCCGGTGAGATTGAATACCGGCCGCAGTGTGAGGCGCGCGGCCTGCGCCAGCTTCGCCTCCACGGCGGCGGCGATCACGTCCCCGACGAGGCTGGTGCGGCCCAGTCCACCGGCGAGCGCAGCGTGGCGCAGACTATCGAGGTGGGTGCGCAGCTCCGCGATGACCTGCGTGCGTCCGTGCTGCGCCAACAGGGCTTCGAACGCGCGCGCGTTCAGCAGGCGATCGACCGAGGGAATTTCGGCCGCGCGACCGGGCTCCACCAGATTGCGCATCTTGCCTGCGGACATGGCTCTCGCGCCGTTGGTGCGCAGCACATTCACGTGGTCGTTTGCGGGTGTCAAGTCGAAGAGACACTTTCCGCTCGCGGCTGTTGAGGAGTCTGCCACAGCAGTGGGTTGCCGCTGCCGCGGTGGAAACCGGCTTCGGACATCAGCAGATCGAGCGTGAGGCTGGCCAGATCATCGGCCACCGGCTCCACGTTCGGGTCTTTCTCCTGATAAAGAATCTTGCGGTAGGTGTGACACTGATCGCAAGACTCGGCGCGGATGGCCTCCGAACCGCCCTCGATCGAGTGGTAGGCGATGTTTGCGGTGCCCTGGCACTGGCTGCAGGTGATGCGCACCAGGTGCCATTCGGTCGCGCACAGGGCGCAGTGAAGATAGCGGTAGCCCTGAGAGCGCTCATCCGCACGCACGATGCTCGCGACCGGCAGCGTACCGCACATCGGACACAGCCCCGGCACTTCGAGCTCGGCGACGCTGTCGGGCGTGAGGCGGCTCGCGAGGGCCACCCAGTAGACCTGCAGCGCCGCCATCAGGAACGGTGCGGCCGCCACCTCGATGGCGTCAGCCCGCACCGCTAGCAGCGCATCGGCCTGCGCCTCCAGCTGCTGCGGCGGCAGAGCGCGCAGGCGTTCGCACGTCTCCCGGGCGCCTGGCGGAACATCGCGAGCCGCGGCCACCGAGCCGCACATCTGCGCCACGAGATCGCGCCATTCGCGGGCGCGCGGCCAGCCGCTGGCATGGATGAGCGGCATGCCATGGGTGTGCGAGCGGGCAAGTTGGGTCGCAGTAGGGAGCGGTGCGTCGAAAGTCCTGAGCGCGATCTGTTGAGCCTCGGCC
>CATPBQ010000225.1 GCA_955652795.1 uncultured Steroidobacteraceae bacterium
GGAAGTGACACTGGCCGACGTGCGCCTGGCGGTCACGGACTGGACGGCGATGCGCAAGCGGGTGCGCGAGATCATCAGCCGGCTTGAAAGCGAGCCCCCGCCGCTGCCGGCGGCCGACGTGGGCGAGGCGAGCCATCTGCTCGAGTGGATGGAAGGCCAGCACTTCGTGTTCCTCGGCTACCGTCGCTACCGGCTCGAGCGCGGCCGCTCCGAGGACCGCCTGGTGCCCGACCCGCGCTCGGGTCTCGGCATCCTCAGCAGCACCCGCCGGCAGGGCCGGCGCCCGAACGTCACGACGCTGCGCGGCGATGTGCGCGCGCTCGCGCGCGAGCCGGAGCTGCTGATCGTGACCAAGGCGAACTCGACCGCGACCGTGCACCGCGGCGAGCGGCTCGATTACGTCGGCGTCAAGAGCTTCGATCGTCGTGGTCGGGTCGACGGCGAGCACCGCTTCCTCGGCTTGTGGACCTCGACCGCGTATCACGGCAGCCCGCGGGACATCCCGGTGCTGCGCAAAAAAGTCGAGCGCGTCATCGAGCACTTCGGCCTGGACCCGGGCGGCCACGACGGCAAGGCGGTGCTGAACGTGCTGGAGACCTATCCGCGCGATGAGCTCTTTCAGGCCGGGGTCGCGGATCTCATCCGCATCGTGCGCGGAGTGGTCAACCTGTACGAGCGCCGCGCGGTGCGTCTGCTGGTGCGGCGCGACCCGTATCACCGCTTCT
Organism: uncultured Steroidobacteraceae bacterium; assembly: GCA_955652795.1. Taxonomy (GTDB): domain Bacteria; phylum Pseudomonadota; class Gammaproteobacteria; order Steroidobacterales; family Steroidobacteraceae; genus 13-2-20CM-66-19. The sequence continues at coordinate 726 of CATPBQ010000225.1, forward strand.
ACTCCTGCCTGGTGTATGTGCCGCGCGACCGCTACAACACCGAGGTGCGCCAGCGCATCGAGCAGATCGCGCGCGCAGGCTTCGCCGGCACCAGCGTCGAGAGCCACGCGCAGATCTCTGGCTCGAACCACGCGCGCCTGCACGTCGTGGTGCGCACCGACCCGGGCCAGCGCCACCATCCCGACTTCCCCGAGATCGAGCGCCGCATCGCCGAAGCGGCCCTGACGTGGGCGGACCGGCTGCGGGAGCTGCTGACCGAACGCCGCGGCGAAGCCGCCGGACTGGCGCTCGCGGGCCGCTACAGCCAGGCGTTCCCGCTCGCCTACCAGGAGGATGTGCCCCCGGGCGAGGTGCTCGGGGATCTCGCCGATCTCGAGATGCTGCGCCAGCAGCCAGGCGCGCTGCAGCTCCACCTGCATCGCCCCGCGGGCCAGACGCTGCAACGGGTGCATCTGAAGATCACCAAGCTCGGCGATCCGGTGCCGATCTCCGACGTGCTGCCGATGCTCGAGAACTTCGGGCTGCGCGTGATCTCCGAGCGCCCCTACGAGCTCGCGTGGCCGGAAGGCGGCGCGGCCTGGATCCAGGACTTCGAGCTCGAGCAGCGCGACGGGCTCATCGTGGACATTGCGCGCATCGAGGGTAACTTCCGCGAGGGCTTCGCGGCCGCCTGGAGCGGCGCGGTGGAGAACGACGGCTTCAACCGTCTGCTGCTCGGCGCCGAGCTGAGCGCGCGTCAGATCGTGATGCTGCGCGCCTACTGCCGCTACCTGCTGCAGACCGGGGTGCCATTCAGCCAGGCGTACATGGAGCGCACTCTCGGGGCCAATGCCGGCGTCGCCAGGACGCTGGTGCGTCTGTTCCAGAGGCGCTTCGAGCCCGCGGCCTCCCGCAGCCAGCGCGGCGGCGAGCGCAACGACACGAACCTCGTCGCGCAGATGCGCTCGGGACTCGACGCGGTCACCAGCCTCGATGACGACCGCATCCTGCGCGCCTACCTGACCCTGGTGGAGGCGACGCTGCGCACCAACTTCTATCAGCCGGGCGCGGACGGGCAGCCAAAGAGCTACGTGTCCTTCAAGTTCGACCCGGCGAAGATTCCGGACCTGCCGCTGCCGCGTCCGAAGTTCGAGATCTTCGTCTACAGCCCGCGCGTCGAGGGCGTGCACCTGCGCATGGGATATGTCGCGCGCGGCGGCCTGCGCTGGTCGGACCGGCGCGAGGACTTCCGCACCGAGGTTCTCGGCCTCATGAAGGCGCAGAACGTCAAGAACACGCTCATCGTTCCAGTCGGCGCCAAAGGAGGCTTCGTCGCCAAGCGCCTGCCGCCCGGCACGCGCGAGGAGGTGCAGGCGGAGGTGGTGGCCTGTTACCAGACCTTCATCCGCGGCCTCCTCGACCTCACCGACAACATCGTGGCCGGCCGCATCGCGCCGCCGGCGCAGGTCGTGCGCCGTGACGGCGATGACGCTTATCTGGTGGTCGCGGCCGACAAGGGCACCGCCACGTTCTCCGACATCGCCAACGCCATCGCGGCCGATTACGGCTTCTGGCTCGGGGACGCATTCGCCTCCGGCGGCTCCGCGGGCTATGACCACAAGAAAATGGCCATCACCGCGCGCGGCGCCTGGGAGTGCGTCAAGCGGCATTTCCGCGAGATGGACATCGACACGCAGAAGCAGGACTTCAGCGTCGCCGGCATCGGTGACATGTCGGGAGACGTGTTCGGCAACGGCATGCTGCTATCGCGGCACGTCCGCCTGCAGGCCGCCTTCGATCACCGTCATATCTTTATCGATCCGGACCCGCGACCCGCGGTAAGTTTCGCCGAGCGTGCCCGCCTGTTCGCCCTGCCGCGCTCGAGCTGGGACGACTACGACCGCAAGAAGCTCTCCCGCGGCGGGGGCATCTTCGCGCGTGCGGCCAAATCGATCGCGCTGCCGGCGGAAGCGCGCGCGCTGCTGGGCCTGGAGAGCGCGAACGCCCCGCCCAACGAAGTCATCCGCGCCATCCTGCGCCTGCCGGTTGATCTGCTGTGGAACGGCGGCATCGGCACTTACGTGAAGGCGAGTGATGAGAGAAACGCCGAGGTCGGCGATCGCACCAACGACGCGGTGCGCATCAACGGCCGCGAGCTGCGGGCCAGGGTGGTCGGCGAAGGCGGCAACCTCGGCCTCACGCAGCGCGGGCGCGTCGAGTACGCGCTCGCCAAGGGTCGCCTCAATACCGACTTCATCGACAATTCCGCGGGCGTCAACACCTCGGACGTCGAGGTGAACATCAAGATCCTGCTCAACCCGCTGGTAGCGGAGGGCAAGCTGTCGCGTGGCGATCGCAACCGCCTGCTCGCGCGGCAGACCTCCGAGGTCGCCGCGCTGGTGCTGCGCAACAACTACCTGCAGAGCCAGGCGCTCAGCACGCTCGAGCTGCAGTCCACGGCGCGCCTGCAGGAGTTCCAGCATCTCATCCGCGCGCTCGAGGGCTCCGGAGAGCTCAACCGCGCACTGGAGTTTCTGCCCACCGACGATGAGCTCGCCGAGCGCCGCAAGAGCGGCGTCGGGCTCACGCGTCCGGAGCTGGCGATCCTGCTCGCCTACAGCAAGATCTGGCTCAACAGCCACCTGCTCGCCTCGGACGTGCCGGAGGATCCCTACCTGTCGTCGGAGCTGGAGCGCTACTTCCCTGCCCCGATCCGGGAGCGCTTCCCGCGCGCCATCGCTCGTCACCGGCTGCGCCGCGAAATCATCGCCACCGCCACCACCAACAGCCTGGTCAATCGCATGGGGCCAACGTTCGTGCCGCGGGCGCAGGAGGACACCGGCGCGGAGCCGGCCCAGATTGCGCGCGCCTACACGGCGGCGCGCGAGATCTTTGCGATGCGCGCCGTCTGGGAGCGCATCGAAGGGCTGGACAACAAAGTGTCGGCCAAGCTGCAGTACGAGGCCGCATTTCAGACCAGCCGCCTGCTGCGGCACGCGACCTACTGGCTGCTCACCTCGCGCAGCAGCGCTCTGCAGGTCGATGCCGCCGTGGGCGAGTTCCGCGACGGCGTGCATGAGCTGGAGGCGGAGATTGCCCAGGTGCTCACGGGGGCCGAGCTCGTGCGCTTTGAGGAAAGCCGCACGCGCTACAGCCAAGCGGGCCTGCCACCCGCGCTCGCGGCGCGCGTCGCCAGCCTCGAGGCGCTCAACGCCGCCCTCGACATCGCGGAGATCTCGGCCGCGCACCGCGTCAGAGTCGCCGAGACCGCGCGCGTGTATTTCGAAGTCGGCACACGCATCGGCTTTGACTGGTTGCGCGCGCGCATCGAGAAGCTGACGGTCGAGGGCCCGTGGCAGGCGATCGCCCGCACCGGGCTGCGCGATGCGGCGCTGCGGGTTCACCGGCGCCTCACCGAGCGGGTGCTGGCACGCAAGGACCGCGGCAGCGCGGAAGTGCGCGTCACCGCCTGGGTGGAAGCGGCCGGCAAGGACCTGGCGCACTGGCAGCGCACGCTCGCGGACATGCGCGCCGCGGGCGCGGGCGACTTCGCCACGCTGACGGTCGGCGTGGAGTCGGTGCGCAAGCTGGCGAACTAGAGTGCCCGGAAAGCTCATCCTGGTCCGCCACGGCCAGAGCACCTGGAACGTCGAGAACCTGTTCACCGGCTGGACCGA
>CATPBQ010000226.1 GCA_955652795.1 uncultured Steroidobacteraceae bacterium
GCATGCCGGTGACGGTGCTGGTGCCGGCCGCGCAGCCGCCGGCGCTGGCGCGCAATCACTAGGAAATCCAGCGGTGAGCTCGTGCGCACCGGCAACCCCTGCGGCGAGGGTGGTCGGATTGGTGAAGACCTTCGGCGCCGCCAACGCGCTCGCCGGGATCAGCGCCGAGCTGCCGCCTGGGAGAATCCTCGCACTGGTGGGTCCGGACGGGGCCGGCAAGACGACGCTGATCCGGCTGCTCGCGGGCCTGATGGAGCCCACCGCCGGGACGGTCGAGGTGTTGGGTCGTACGCCGCGCGCCGAGGGGGGCAGCACCCAGGCGCAGACCGGTTACATGCCGCAGCGCTTCGGGTTGTACGAGGATCTCTCGGTGCTCGACAACCTCAACCTGTACGCCAACCTGCGCGCTCTGGATGCTGCGACGCGCCAGCAGCGCTTTGCGCAGTTGCTGCGCTTCACCGACCTCGGCTCATTTACCGGGCGCCTCGCCGGCAAGCTGTCCGGTGGCATGAAACAGAAGCTCGGACTCGCATGCGCGCTGCTCGGACGCCCGCGCCTGTTGTTGCTGGACGAGCCCGGCGTGGGAGTCGACCCGCTGTCGCGGCGCGAGCTGTGGCGCATGGTGAACGAGCTCGTCGCGGGCGGGGTCACGGTGCTGTGGTCGACCGCCTACCTGGAAGAGGCCGAGCGCTGCGCACACATCTGGCTGCTCGATCGCGGGCGGCTGCTGTACGACGGGCCACCGGCGCAGCTGAGCGAGCGAGTGCGCGGGCGCGTGTTCCGGCGCCGTGTCGCCGCCGGTAAGGCGCGACAGACGGCGGAGAGCGAGCTCGAGCGCGACGCGGTGCTCGATGCGGTGATTCAGGGTGCGAGCGTGCGCGTGGTGGCGAAGCCAAACAGTGCGGGCGAATTTCACGCGGATGCTTACGAGCCGGTGGCGCCGCGCCTGGAGGACGCGTACGTCGAGTTGCTGGGCGGTGCGCGCAAGGGCGAAAGCCTGCTGGCGCGCGGCTGGCCGACGGGCGCGCACCCGCGCACGCGGCCGGCTCGCGGCACTGGCGCGGCGAGGGCCGATGGCGTGCTGGTGCGTGCCGCTGGCCTGACGCGCCGTTTCGGGGACTTCGTGGCCGCCGATAACGTCGGTTTCCAGGTGCACGGCGGGGAAATCTACGGCTTGCTGGGACCTAACGGCGCCGGCAAGTCCACTACGTTCCGCATGCTGTGCGGGCTGCTCATGCCCAGCAGCGGCGCTGCGAGCGTCGCGGGCGTGAATCTGTCGCGCGCTGCGAGCCGCGCCCGCGCGCGCCTCGGGTACATGGCGCAGAAGTTCTCGCTCTATGGCGATCTGTCGGTTGCGCAGAACCTCGACTATTTCGCCGACATCTACGGATTGAAGCGCGCCGCCAAGCGCGAGCGGGTGCAGGCAATGGTCGACATGTTCGAACTTGCGCCGCATCTGCACTCGAACGCGGCGCTGCTGCCGCTGGGCTTCAAGCAGCGCCTGGCGCTCGCCTGCGCCACGCTGCACGCGCCGGCGGTGCTGTTTCTCGATGAGCCCACCAGCGGCGTCGATCCGCTCATGCGACGCGAGTTCTGGCACCACATCAACGCGCTCACCACCAAGGGGGTGGCGGTCGTGGTCACCACGCACTTCATGGAGGAGGCGGAGTATTGCGATCGCATCGGGCTCATCTGGCGCGGCAAAAAGATCGCCGAAGGCACGCCCGATGAGCTCAAGGCGAGCGTGCGCAGCCCGGTGCGTCCGGAGCCGACGCTCGAGGATGCGTTCATCGCGCTCATCGAAGGGGAGGCGGCATGAGCGACGCGCTCACCCGGGTGCGCAGCTGGTGGCAGCAACTCGCCGCGATCATGATCAAGGAGGGCAAGCAGGTCACGCGCGACCCATCCAGCTGGATCATCGCGGTGGTGCTGCCGCTCACCTTCCTGTTCCTGTTCGGATTCGGTATTTCGCTCGACACCACGGTCGTCAAGATCGCCATGGTGCGCGAGGACAGCGGCCGCGACGCGCGCGCTTTTGCCGCTGCGCTCACCAGCTCCAAATGGTTCCTGGTCGTTCCGGCCACCGATCGGCGCTCCGGTGAACGCCTGCTGCAGGACCAGAACGTCAAGGCAGTAGTCATCATTCCCGCCGAGTTCGGCCAGCGTCTGTACGCGCAGAGCACGACCGCACAGGTGCAGGTGCTGGTCGATGGCGCCGAACCCAACACCGCCAACTACGTGCACGGCTACCTGGGCGCGATCTGGAGCGGCTTCCTGACGGCGCGCGGCGCCGGGCAGGGTAGCGCGGTCGCGGCTCCGGTGAGCCTCGAGGTGCGCTACTGGTACAATGCCAACGCGGTCAGCCGCTGGTTCCTGATCCCCGGCTCGATGACCGTGATCATGACGCTGCTCGGGACGCTGCTCACTTCACTGGTGATCGCGCGCGAGTACGAGCGTGGCACGCTGGAAGCGCTGTATGCGACGCCCCTGACGCGCGGCCAGATCCTGATCGGCAAGACCCTGCCGTATTTCCTGCTGGCGATGGTGTCGATGGCGGTGTGCGTGCTGACGGCGCTGCTGCTGTTCCGGCTGCCGCTGCGCGGCTCGTTCCTGGCACTCGGCCTGGTGTCGGCGGTGTTCCTGGTGCCGGCGCTGGGGCAGGGCCTGTTGATATCGGTGACCATGAGAACGCAGATGGCCGCGGCGCAGCTCGGACTCATGACCGGTTACCTGCCGGCGATGATGCTGTCGGGGTTTCTGTTCGATATTCACTCCATGCCGCCGTGGCTGCAGGCGATCACGCTGGCGATCCCGGCGCGCTACATGAACGTGTCGCTGCAGACGGTATTCCTCGCC
>CATPBQ010000227.1 GCA_955652795.1 uncultured Steroidobacteraceae bacterium
GCTTACTTTACGCGCTTGGGGCTGGTCTCGTTACTGCGCGAGCAGCAGCGACTCCAGTGTGTTCGTTGAACCGCCGTATGCGGAACCGCACGTACGGTGGTGTGGGAGGGCGGTGAGCGCGAGCTCACCCCCTACCCGATTATGAAGCCGCGCGCGCCGACCTCAGCGGCGGTGACTTCAGCCTTCCGCGCGGCCGCGGTTCTGATACAGCGACTTCTTCAGCTTCCAGCGCTTATGCGACCAGGGCCAGTCGGACGGCGCGCGGTGGATCTGCTCCTCCACCCGGCGCGCGTAACGCTCGGTCAGCGCGCCCGAGGGCAGGGACTGTGCCGCCGTGGCCAGCGGCTCGAATTGCATTTCGTAGTAGCCGCGCGCGGTGCGGCGCATGGCGATGAAGAACACCGGAAAGCGCGTGACGCGCGCGATCTCCTCGGGACCTAAGTAGAACGCCGTGTCGCGGTTGAGAAAGCGGGTCCAGTACTTGTGCTCGCTCCGGGTCGGTTCCTGGTCGGCGACCATCGCCACGGCACGCACCACGCCGCGGCGCTGGAGGATGTCCGGCAGCAGCTCCTGTGCCGGCACCAGGCGGCTGCCGAAACGCGTGCGCACCTTCTTCATCTCGCGCTCGGCCCAGTTGTCCACCAGCGGCTTGTAGGCGGCATCGAGCGGGTAGCCGAGCTCGATCGAGAGCGCGAGCAGCATCCACTCCCAGTTGCACTGATGCGCGGCCACCAGCAGCACCGACTGGCCCTGCTCGAGGAGCGCGCGCGGGGCCTCGAGGTTCACGATGCGCACGCGCCGGCGGATCTGCTGCGCCGGCAGAGCCGCGGACTTGATGATCTCCACCAGCATCTGCGCGAAGCCCAGGTAGTAGCCGCGCATGACCGAGCGCAACCGCGGCTCGTCGAAGTCGGGGAATGCCCGGGCCAGGCTCTCGTGCACCAGGCGCTCGCGGTACGGGAACACGCGATACGTCAGCCAGCCGACAACGGTCGCGAAGCCGTACAGCACGCGCAGCGGAATGTGCGCCGGCAGCCGCACCCACCACGCGGAACGCGCCGGCGCGGCTTGTGGCGGCGCGCCGGAGGTAGTGCCGTTGTCCGGAGAAAGCTCGCTCAGCATTCCGCCTTAGTTTACCGGATGCGGTTGCGGCGGCGTTGCGGGCGGCGGCTGCGCGGTGAGCACCCGACCAAACCTCGGCGCGAGCCAGCGCTCGATGTCATCGACGAGCGTGAACGCGGCCGGCACGATGACCAGCGTCAGCGCGGTGGAGGTGATCAGACCCCCGATCACCGCGACCGCCATCGGTTGGCGGAAAGAGGTGTCACCGCCCAGCCCGATGGCCACCGGCATCATGCCGGCGATCATGGCGACGGTCGTCATGACGATCGGGCGGGCGCGCTTGTGGCCGGCTTCCAGGATCGCGGTCAGCCGATCCTTGCCGAGGCGCATTTCCTCGATGGCGAAGTCCACCAGCAGGATCGCGTTCTTGGCGACGATGCCCATGAGCATGAGAAAGCCGATCATGGCGCCCAGCGACAAGGCGTTGCCGGTGATCCACAGCGCCGCGACCGCTCCGCCAAACGATAGCAGCAGCGACCCCAGAATGGTGATCGGCTGCAGTACGCGCGCAAACAGCAACACCAGCACCGCAAACACCATGAGGATGCCGGTGACCATGGCGACCAGGAAGTTCGTGATCAGCTCGGCCATGTACTTGGCATCGCCGACGTCGACCTGGTGCACCCCCGGGGGCAGATGCTTGAGGGCCGGCAGCGCCTTGATCTTCTCCATGGCAGGGCCGAATTTGACGCCGTTGAGGTCCGCCACGATCGAAAGTCGCCGCGCCTGGTTGTAGCGCCTGACGCGCGTCGGGCCCTGGCCGAAGGTGATGTCGGCGACCGCCTTGAGCGGTACCGCACCGCCGCTGGCGGTGGGCACCGGCAGATTCTCGAGCGTCGAGAGGTCGCGGCGGCTGTCTTCCGCCAGGCTCACGCGGATCGGCACCTGGCGACCGGCGAGGGAGAACTTGGCGCTGTTCTGATCGAGATCGCCCAGGGTCGCGATGCGGATCGTCTCGCTCAAGGATGCGACCGTGACGCCCAGCTGTGAAGCCAGATCCAGGTGCGGGCGAATGAGGATCTCCGGACGGGGCATGTCACCGTCGATCCCGGCATCGCGCAGAATCGGCAGCTGGCGCATCTCATCCACCAGCTTGCGCGCGCTCGCCTCGACGAGCTGCGGATTGTCGCCCGTGATATAGAGGTTGACGTCGCGCCCGTTGCCGTTGCGGTTGAAGTGAATGCGGGCGTCGGGGACGCTGCCGAGGTCCTTGATGACCCGGTCCTCCCACTCCCGTTGCGTCACCTTGCGCCGGTTCGGCTTGACCAGCGTGATGTCCAGATCTGCGGTGCGCACTTCACCGAACTCGTCACCCCCGATGACCTCCACCACCGAGTCAACCTCGGGCTGGCGGGCGATGATGCGATAGGCGGCCGCGGCTACCGCCGCGGTGTCCGCGAGGCGCGCGCCCGGGGGCAGTTCGACGTTCAACTGCGTAAAGCTGTCGTCGGACGCGGGGATGAACTCGGTGGGAATCATCAGCAGGCCCGCGACGGACAGCCCAAAGAAAGCCGCACCTGCACCGAGGGTCTTCCAGCGGTGGCGGGTGCTCCAGCGCAGCACGCGCTGATACCACGCCATGATCGGACCGTCGGTGTGCGAGGCGATCTTGCCGGATTTGAGCGTGTAGGCGGCCAGCACGGGCGTGATGAGGCGCGCCACCAGCAGCGAGAAGAACACGGCCGCGGCGACCGTGAGGCCGAACTGCTTGAAATACTGCCCGGTGATGCCGCCCATGAAACTCACCGGCAGGAATACCGCGATGATGGTCGCGGAAGTGGCCACCACCGCAAGACCGATCTCATCAGCGGCATCGAGCGCCGCCTGGAAGGCGCTCTTGCCCGTGCGCATGTGGCGCACGATGTTCTCGATCTCGACGATCGCATCATCCACGAGCACGCCCGCGACCAGCGACAGCGCGAGCAGGCTGATCGAGTTCAGCGTGAAGTCCATCCACTGCATGAACACGAACGCTGGAATTGCCGACAGCGGTATCGCCAGTGCCGAGATCAGCGTGGCGCGCACGTCGCGCAGGAACAGGAACACCACCAGTACGGCGAGGATGGACCCCTCCAGCAGCGCGCTCATGGCGGAGTGGTAAGTCGCCTTGGTGTAATCCACCGAGGTGTAGACCTGCGAGATCGTGACCTGCGGATTTTGCTTCCTGATCTGGACGAGTTCCTGCTCCACGGCATTGAGCACGTTGACGTCGGAGGTGCCCTTGGCCTTGAAAACCCTGAAGGTCGTCGCGGGCCGGCCGTTCAGGCGCGCCATGGAGCGAATCTCGCCCACGCTGTCCCTGACCTCCGCGAGATCCGACAGGCGCGCAAACCGCCCGCCCGTGAGCATGATCTGCGTGTCGCCGAGCGCCTTCGCGGTGTGCGCTTCCCCGAGTACGCGGATCGCCTGTTCCCCGCCCCCCAGTTCCGCGCGTCCGCCGGGGGAGTCGAGGTTCAGGGTGCGCAGTTGCTGGTTGACTTGCGCCGCCGTGACGCCGAGCGCCTGCATGCGCGCCGGGTCGAGCTCCACGCGGATTTCGCGGTTGACGCCCCCGCCGCGCGTGACCTGGGACACACCTGCCACGGCGAGCAGGCGCTTGCTGATCGTGTTGTCCACGAACCACGACAGATCCTCATTGGAGATTGCGCTCGAGCTCACCGCGTACGCGACGATCTCGTTGCCGTCGACGTCGACGCGCTGCACCACGGGCTCCTGGATGCCGGCGGGCAAATCGACCCGCACCTTGGCGACGGCATCGCGCACATCGGCCACCGCGCGGTCGATCGGCGTGCCGATGTTGAATTGTATGAAGACGCGCGACTGGCCCTCGATCGCCAGCGAGATGATGTTGTCGATGTTGCCCACGCCCGCAATCGCGGCCTCGACCTTCTGCATGATCTGGGTTTCGATCTCCTGGGGCGAGGCACCCGGCTGCGACACCAGTACCTGCACCAGCGGGAAGGAGATATCCGGGTTCAGCGTTACCGGTAGCCGCAGGAACGCGATCGAGCCCATGAAGAGCAACACGACGAACAGCACGACAGGCGGGACCGGGTGTCGGATCGCCCAGGCGGAAATGTTCTTCATGATTGCGCCCTCAGGTAGCGGCGGCCGCGGCGGGAGCGATCTTGACTGCCTCACCGTCGCGCAGGAAGCCGCCCGCGGTGGCGATCACGCGCTCACGGCCGCTGAGACCCTCGGCGATGATCACACCGCTATCGGTCGTACCGGAGATGCGCACCGGGCGTCTCTCGACCTTATCCGCGGAATTGACGATCAGCACGTAACTGCCCCGGGCATCGGCCATCACCGCGGTCTGCGGCAACACCGGACGCTGCGACTGACTGACCGCCACGACCGCGCGCGCGAACGCGCCGGGGCGCAACGCCGGATCGGGCTTGAGCTGGATGCGGATATCGCCAAGGCGGGTCTGCGGATCGATGATGGCTCCGAGCAGACGCACCTGGCCGGTGAAGGGGCGCTCAATGCCCGTCAGGTACACCGTCGCCGCCTGGCCGGTCTTCACCTGCGCCAGGTCCTGCTCGGCGATCTGCCCGCGCATCTCAACCTCCCCGCCACTCGCGACGCGGAACAGGACTTCACCGCCCGGGTTTGCGATTTGACCGGCCTCGGCCTTGCGCGTCAGCACCGTGCCCTCCACGGGCGCGGCAATGCGCGTGCGGGCGAGGCGCGCCTGCGCCTCGGCGAGCTGTGCGGCGACGACCTTGACGTTCGCGCCATCGGTCACCGAGGTGGCGCGGCGCTTTTCGATGTCTTCCGCGGACAGAGCCCCTGCGGCTTCCACTCCCTGGGCGCGCCGGTACTCGGCGGCCGACAGCGCCGCCTGGGCGCGCGCCTGCTCGAGCGAAGCCGCGAGACGGTTGACCTGCTGCACCATGACCGAGTCGTCGATCTTCGCCAGCAGCTGGCCTCGCTTCACGTGATCGCCCGCCTCGACGTATACCGCCACGATTCGCCCGGTATCGCCCTCGTTGGCGATCGGCATGTCGTAGCGTGCCGCAATGGCACCTGTGAAGCTCACGCTCGAGGTTACGGCCTGCTGTCCCGGCACGATGACCGTGACCAGCGGGATCCCGCCACGTTCGGCGAGGGTGGCCTGAGCCTTCCCCGCGCCCCCCATCACCTTCCAGGCGACGAGCGCCAGCACCAGAACGGCCGCGATGGCGCCCAAAGTCCATTTCCAGCGCCTCCGCGGCGCCTCCGGCGGGCTCATCGCAACGGCCAGCGGCAGCTCAGGAACCCCAAAGGGGCGATCGCGGCCAATCCATGTCACCGGCTCACTGTGCGCCGCAGGCGCGTCGGGTAGGTGTTCCGGGTTCGTGCCCACGCGAAGTTCCTTCTGTCACGGGCCGATCGGATTGCGCCCGTTGGGCCTTTAGATCGGCCGGTTACCGCCAAGTTTAAACGCCTCCCGCGCGATTCTCCGCCGGAAGCGCCAGGGGGAGGTCGGCGGGCGACGGGCCGAGACCAAGCGGCGGGCAGGGAATGGTGCCGGGAAGAGGACTCGAACCTCCGACCCGCGCATTACGAATGCGCTGCTCTACCAGCTGAGCTATCCCGGCGCGCGTCAGGCGGAAAACCGCGCATTCTACATTTTTTTGCGCAGCC
>CATPBQ010000228.1 GCA_955652795.1 uncultured Steroidobacteraceae bacterium
GCGCTTCGCCGCAGCGTACGTACTTGTCGGCGATCGACAGCGCGTACATGAACCCGGCACAGGCGGTCTCGAGGCTGAAGGCCGGCCCGCCGCGACAGCCCAGGCGGTCCTGCAGCAGCGTGCCGCAGTTGGGAAACACCAGGTCCGGCGTGGTGGTGCCGAAAGCGATGAAGTCGACATCAGCCGGTGCGATGCCGGCCGCCTCCAGGGCGTGGCGCGCCGCCTTTTCCGCCAGATCAAGCGTCGTCTCGCCCTCCGCGGCGACGTGGCGGCGCTCGATGCCGGTGCGGCTGCGAATCCACTCATCGGTGGTGTCGACCATCTTCTCCAGATCGAAGTTGGTGATCACCTTCTCCGGCAGATACGAGCCCGTGCCGGCGATACGCGAGTGAATCAATTGGCCGCCCCTTCTGCACGCAGTGCGTGCGCAATGTGCTCCGTGAGTCCGTGCCGCGCCGCCAGCGCGGCCGTGCCGATCGCGCGCGCGAACGCGACACCGTCGGCTCGACCGTGGCTTTTTACCACGATCCCGGCAAGCCCCACCATGCAGGCGCCGTTGTAGCGGCGCGGATCGAGCCCGGCGGCCGCGCGGCGCAACACCGGACCTGCGATGAGGCCGGCGAGGCGGTCGAGGAACGATGACTGGAACTCCTGGCGCATGCGATCGGCGATCAGGTCCGCGACGCCCTCCATGGTCTTCAACGCCACGTTGCCCGTGAAGCCGTCGGTCACGACGACGTCGACGGCGCCCGAGAAGATGTCATCACCTTCCACGAAGCCCACGTAGTTCAGCCCGCTGTGCGCGAGCAGCGCATGCGCCGCCTGCACCACCTCGTCTCCCTTCATGTCCTCCTCGCCGATGTTGAGCAGACCGATGCGCGGCGCCGCCAGACCATACACGTCGCGGGCGATGATGGCGCCCATGGCGGCGAACTGGCGCAACTGCTCCGGTGTCGCCTTGGTGTTGGCGCCCAGATCGAGCATGTGCGTGTAACCGTGCGCGGCGGGGATCGCGGAGATGATGGCCGCGCGTTCCACGCCGGGCACCGTTCCCAGAACGAAGTGCGCAATCGCGGTGAGGGCTCCGGTGTTGCCCGCGCTCACGCACGCGCAGGCGCGCCCTTGCTGCACCAGGTTGATTGCGAGGCGCATCGAGGAGTCTTTCTTGCGACGGATCGCCTCACGTGGCTTGTCTCCCATCGCCACGACCTGGGAGGCGGCCACCACGGTGGCGCGCTCGCGAACCGCGGCGGGCAGCGGCGTCAGGGCTGCGGTAATCAGCTGCGGCTCTCCCACCAGCTGTGCGCGCAGCTGTGGATCGTCGCTCAGGGCGCGCAGCGCACCGGCAACGTACTCACGCGGCTCATGGTCGCCGCTCATCACATCGATTGCGATCGGCAGCACGCAGGCCTTTGGGTCGGCGCAGGGACTTCGGGGTTTATTCCTTGTCTTCGGTCTCGGCGCGCTTCTCGATCACGCGCCGGCCCCGATAGAAACCATCCGGCGTGATCCGGTGGCGCAGGTGCGTCTCACCGGACTGCGGATCGGTCGACAGTGCCGGCTTCGCGAGCCCGTCGTGTGATCGGTGCATTCCGCGTCGCGAGGGCGTCTTGCGGCTCTTTTGAACGGGCATGTGTCAGGCTCCTAACTCGATTCACCATCTAACGTTTCAACAGCTCGGCAAGGCGCGCAAACGGCTTGTGCGTCGCCTCGCCCACGCGCTGCGGCACCACGCCAGGCGCCGGCGCCCCCCGGCACTCCTCGCCCTCCCCGTGCAGCGGCACGATGGGCAGCGTGAGCAACATCTCTTCCGTGATGAGCTCGCCAATGCTGATGCGACCACCCGGAGCGAGCACCGGCTCAAGATCCGCCGGCACCCGGCCGACATCCGCTTCAGAGGCGATCAGCCCCACCCGCACTACCGTCTCGACGGGCACCTGCATCGGCCTCATGCACCGCTGGCACTCGAGCGTGGCCACCCCGCTCACGGCCAGCTGCGCGACGGCGACGCTCGCCTCGCGCTTGAAGTTCACGCGCCCGTGCACGTTGCCGGCCACGCTCGCACGCTTCGAGCGCAAGCCGGACAGCTCGGCGAGCGGGACAGCAAAGTCGACGTCGGCTCCGCCATCAGCCAGCCGGTCGACCTCGAGGGGTCTCGACCAGGGCGGCGACATGGGGCGCGTATAATAGGTACCGACTCTCCCCAAGTCAAAATCGGATTTGGGGCTAAGCCATTGTTTCCAGTGATCTTGCCACCGCTGATCCTTGCGTCGACATCCCCGTACCGTCGCGAACTGCTGGCGCGACTGCGGCTGGCGTTCGAAGCGATGCCGTCCGGGGTACCCGAGGAACGCATCGACGGGGAGTCGCCGGCCGACCACGCGCTGCGGCTGGCGCTCGCGAAGGCGCAGGCTATTGCAGGCAGGCACCCGGGCGCCCTCGTGATCGGTGCCGACCAGGTGGCCGCCGCGGGTGAGCGGGTGCTCGGCAAACCCGGTGACGCGGCGCACTGCCGCGCGCAGCTAGCTTCCCTGAGTGGCAAGACCGCACGCTTCTACACCGCCTGCGCGGTGCTGGGAGTCGGCGCCGGGGTGCGCCTCGCCCACGTCGACACCACCACGGTCGTGTTTCGCTCGCTGACCGCCGATGAGATCGAACGCTACGTGGCGTGCGAGCAGCCGTACGACTGTGCCGGCGGCTTCAAGGCGGAGGCCTTGGGTGTCGCGCTGTTTGAATGCATCGAGAGCCAGGATCCGACGGCGCTCATCGGGCTGCCGCTCATCTGGCTCGCGGGGGCACTGCGCGGCGCCGGCTACCACCTGCCCTGAGCCGACGGCTGGATTTGGGGCGCGATGCCAGCTCATCGAGCACCGCGGCGAGCTCCGGCGGCAACGGTGAGTTGACGCTGAACTCTCCGCCCTGCGGCCACGCGAAGCTCACGCTGTGCGCGTGCAGGAACATGCGGCTCAGGCCGAGCGCGCGCAGCTCATCGTTGAAAGCGGCATCGCCGTACTTTTCATCCCCCGCCACCGGGTGTCCGGCGTGCTGCGCGTGCACACGGATCTGGTGAGTGCGGCCGGTGCGCAGTGTGACTTCCACGAGCGTCGCCGCGCTGCCGAAGAACTGCACCGGACGGAACTCGCTGACCGAGGGTTTGCCCGAAGGAGCGGCGCGCACGGTACGCTCGCCTCCGACCCGGGTATCGGTGCGCAATGGAACGTCGATGCGCCGGGCGCCGAGTTCCCACTTGCCCCTGACGAGGGCGAGGTAGCGCTTCTCAAAACCGTCCGTGCGCAGGAGCGCGTGCAGGCTGCGCAGCGTGCCCGCGTGGCGCGCGACCAGCAGGCACCCGCTGGTATCACGGTCGAGCCGATGCACGAGTTCGAGGGAATCGTCCGGACGCAGCGCGCGCAGGGCCTCGATGACCCCGAAACTCACCCCACTGCCGCCGTGGACCGCGATACCGGCAGGCTTGTCGAGCACCAGGAGCTTCTCGTCCTGGTAGATGATGGCCTTGCGGAGGCTCTCGCACAGCTGCGCTGATGGCTTACCCGCTTGCGCCGGCGGCAGCACCCTCACCGGGGGAATGCGGATCCTGTCATTAAGCTGCAGGCGTGTCTCGGGGCCGGCGCGGCGCCCGTTCACACGCACCTCGCCCTTGCGGATGACGCGGTACACGCGGCTGCGCGGCACCCCCCCCAGGCGCCGCTGAACGTAGTTATCGAGCCGCTGGCCGGCCTCCTGCAGGCTCACCTCAAAGTGCTGCACGTTGGTGCGGATCTCGCGTGGACTGGGCTCCGGCAAGGGGTCCTCAGCGTAAGGCATTGTTTCTACAACGGTCTGTCGAGTATACTCTGCGGGTTGTCCGCCAAGCGGACGCACCAGTGGTTGGCGGCAGTGGCCGCCGCCCGTTTTAGTTGGACCTCTGAATCGAGGCCATCGCATTGGGCCGACAAGATCGCGCCACCTGCGTTGAATCTCACAAACCGAGACTTCCGCAGTCGGCGCCGTCGGTTGAGTTCACCGAAGGTTTCCTTTCTGCACCGCCTGCGATGAATGTGGCGGTCATTGCCATGAATGACGAGACTCGCTCTCCTTTGTCAGGTTTAAGGAATCTTCGCAGCCGCGGACCCCAGGTCCGGCGGCCTCCCGCCGTATGCTTGCCGTCCCCTCACCGCACAGTAGGGGCACATGAAGAGAATGCTAGTGAATGCAACTCAGGAAGAGGAGTTGCGCGTCGCTCTGGTTGATGGACAGAAACTGTTTGACCTGAGTATCGACCTACCTTCCCGCGAACAGAAAAAAGCCAACGTTTACAAGGCCCGCATCTCCCGCGTCGAGCCCTCGCTCGAAGCCTGCTTCGTTGATTACGGCGCCCCGCGCCATGGATTCCTGCCGCTGAAGGAAGTCTCCAAGGAGTACTTCCGCCAGCCCCCCCAGGGCGGACGGATGAACATCCGCGAGCTGCTGTCCGAGGGACAGGAAGTCATCGTACAGGTCGAGAAGGAGGAGCGCGGCACCAAGGGCGCAGCGCTCACCACCTTCATCAGCCTCGCAGGGCGCTTCCTGGTGCTCATGCCGAACAACCCGCGCGCCGGCGGTGTCTCGCGCCGTATCGAGGGCGAGGACCGCGATCAGATGCGCGAGGTCATGAGCCAGCTGCAGATCCCGGAGGGCATGGGTGCCATCGTGCGTACCGCCGGCGTCGGCCGATCGGTGCAGGAGCTGCAGTGGGACCTCGACAACCTCAAGGTCCAGTGGGACCAGATCGAAGTGGCCGCCAAGGACCGCCCGGCCCCCTTCCTGGTGTTCCGCGAGAGCGATGCCGTGACGCGCTCCATGCGCGATTACCTCTCCGACGATGTCGGCGAGGTGCTGGTGGACAGCCAGGCCGCCTTCCAGAAGGCCCAGGAGTACATGCAGCGCTTCATGCCGGCGGACGCGCAGCGGCGCCTGAAGCTCTACACGGACGACATCCCGCTGTTTACGCGCTTTCAGATCGAGAGCCAGATCGAGTCCGCCTACGCCCACAAGGTGCAGCTGCCTTCCGGCGGCAGCATCGTCATCGACTACACCGAAGCGCTGGTGTCGATCGACATCAACTCCGCGCGCGCCACGCGTGGCGGTGACATCGAGACCACCGCCACCAACACCAACCTGGAGGCCGCGGACGAGATCGCCCGGCAGCTGCGCATCCGTGATATCGGCGGTCTCATTGTCATCGACTTCATCGACATGGAGTCCCCCAAGAATCAGCGCGAAGTCGAGGACCGGCTGCGCGATGCGATGAAAATGGATCGCGCCCGTATCCAGATCGGCCGCCTGTCGCGCTTTGGCCTGCTGGAAATGTCGCGACAGCGCCTGCGGCCCTCGCTCGGGGAATCCAGTCACATCGTCTGCCCGCGCTGCGTCGGCATCGGCAGCATCCGCAGCGTCGAGTCGATGACGCTCGCGGTGCTGCGCCTGATCGGCGAGGAGCTGCGCAAGGACCGCACCGCGCGCGTGATTGCGCAGGTTCCGGTCGCCGTGGCCACCTATCTCATCAACGAGAAGCGCGAGTGGCTGCGCACGCTCGAGGACAAGAGCGAAGCGGAACTCATCGTCGTGCCGAACGAGAACATCCAGACGCCCGAGTACTCGATCAGGCGCGTGCGCCACGACGAGATGGACCTGCCCGAGCACAGGCAGGCGACCTACCTCATGCCAAGCGCGCCGGAGATCACCGAACCCGGCACTGCGCAGGACAAGAAGCCGCAATCGGAAACTGCGGCCGTGGCCACGCTGCTGCCCGCCACCGCCGCGCCGAGCGGCGCGCCGTCCGCGGCGCCCGCTGCCGCGCCGGCGCGCGGCCAGGCAGACGCGCACACGCACGTTGGATTCTGGTCGCGCTTCAAGCGACTGTTGGCGGGCGAGCCGGTGGCGGCGGAGCCCGCACAGCCGGTGAGCGCGGCATCTCCGGCACGTCCGCCGCGCCGTGATGGCGGACCACGCCGCGACGGCCGCGGTGAGCACCCGCGCCATTCGCGCCACGTCGCCGATGGCGCCCGGCGCGAGCACGGCGAAGGCCGCCGCGACGGCCGCGATCGGGATCGCAACCGCGACCCCCGGGACCGCGACCGCAATCGTGATCAGGGGCGCAGACCCGAGCGCTTTAGCGTCCCGAACCGTGGCGAACCCAGTCAGCAGCCTGCAGACGCTCTCGCCCGCCCGGACTCCGGCGCTGCGGCGCCGTCCCCTGCTGCAGCGGGCGAGGTGCGCGCGGATCGTCCGGAGCGCACCGACCGTCCGGAGCGCGGGCGCGGTCGCCGTGGCCGCCGTCGCGGCCGACGCGGCGGGGGCGGTGGTGCGCGCGAGGGCGGCATCGGACAGGCTGCGGGAGGTCCCGGCGCATCCGAGCGCGAGCCGGAACGCGAAGCGATGACGCCGGCGGCCGCACCCGAATCGAATACGTCCAGCAACGGTTCGCAGGATGCGCCCGCACCCCTGCCCCCCGTGCGGGAATTTCACGCCGAGCCGGGAGAGCCGGCAGCGCGCCACGAGCCGGCCACGATTGCGCATTTCGAGCCGACGCCCAAGCCGGACACCAACAAACCCTACGTCGTGTGGACGTCCGCCCCGCCGGAGAAGAGCGACGGCGAACGGGGTCCGGAGGAGTAAGCCCCCTCAGATCCTCACGCCGCGCGGCTACGCTGGCGCAGGTGCGCGAGCAGGCCTCGCGTGGCCGCTTCTACGAGGTCGAGCACCTCCTCGAAGCCGTTGGGTCCACCGTAGTAGGGGTCCGGAACATCCTCCGGACCCGCTTCCGGAGCAAACTCCAGGAACAGCCGCAGCCGCTCGTGCGCGCCCGGCGGCGCGTGCCGGCGCAACACGCGCAGGTTCTCACGATCCATCGCCAGAATCAGATCGAAGCGCTCGAAGTCGCCGGGTTCCACAATGCGCGCGCGCAGCGCCGTGAGGTCGTATCCGCGGCGGGCGGCAGCCTGCCGCGTGCGCGGATCGGGTGGTTCGCCCAGGTGATACGCGGCCGTGCCGGCCGAATCCACCTCGATGGCAAGTTCGGGCGCCTCACGCGAAGCGAGCGTGCGCAACACGCCCTCGGCGGTCGGCGAGCGGCAGATGTTGCCGAGACAGACGAACAGAATCCGCACCGACCCTATCTTACGCGGTACCCGCGGCCCTCAAGGCAGGCGCGCAGCGCGCGCTGATAGTCCGCGCGCTTCTCGCCCGCCTGCTCGGGCGGCACACCGCCGGCGGACTGGGTCGGGGCGAACCCGGTCTGCGAAGACGCCCACTTGTGACA
>CATPBQ010000229.1 GCA_955652795.1 uncultured Steroidobacteraceae bacterium
ATCGTCTATCAGGTCGATCGCAGTCTCGACGGCCACAGTTTCTCGAACCGTCGCGTGGTGGCCATTCAGAGCGGGCAGCAGATTTTCAACATGGCCGCCTCGTTCCAGGCGACCGAAGCGGGCTTCGATCACCAGATCGGGATGCCGCCGGTGCCGCCGCCGGAGAGCCTCGCGGACTCGAGCGCTCCGCCGGCGCAGCAGCTCGCGCGCCTGCCGGAGCGGGTGCGGCGCTTCTTCGAGCAGCCGCGTCCATTTGAATTCCGTATGGTGCAGAGCATCGATTACCTGCACCCGCAGCCCGCGGCGCCGGAGCGCCAGATCTGGTTCCGCGCCGTCGACGCCCTCGCCAACGACGAGATGCTGCACCGGCGGCTGCTCGCGTACGTGTCGGATTTCTTCCTGCTCGATACCGCGACCCTGCCGCACGGCACCTCGTTCCTGAAGCCCACCCTCGTGATGGCCAGCATCGATCACGCCCTGTGGTTTCACCGCGCGCTGCGCGTGGATGACTGGCTGCTGTACGCCATGGAGAGCCCAAGCGCGTCCGGCGCGCGCGGCTTCGCCCGTGCCAGCGTGTTCGCGCGCGATGGCCGGCTGGTGGCGAGCGCGGCCCAGGAAGGTCTGGTCCGCGGCAGGAAGGATTCTTAAGTCCACGACCACAGGGCGCCACAGTCATGGCTGCGCTCCTTGGAGTGTTGGTTGCCGCGGCGGCGGCGGCGGACGGCGCCGATGTCGAGGCCCTGCAGCGACTGTGGTCCGGGGTGCGCGACTCCAGCGAGCAGGTGGTGATGAGCGTCGACCGCGGCGCTACGCTGTGGCCGCAAACGAGCGAGCAGCGCGTGCGCACCATCGTCGCCCCCGTGAGCGTCGCCTGGCTCGGCGCGCACGTGCTGTATCTGGAGGAGTTTCTCGAGGACGATCCCGAGGACCCGCGCCGCCAGCTGCTGCTGGCGCTCGAGCCGGCAGGCACGCCGGCGCATGCGGTGCGGGTGCGATTGTTCACGTTCGCGCGCCCGCGCCACTGGATGCACCTCAACTACCGGCCGCCGCTGCTGGCGAGACTCGCGTGGCGCGACCTGGTTGCGTCGCCGGGCTGTGATCTGACTGTGACGCGGGCCGGCGACCAGTTTCAGGGCGGCACGCTCGGGCGCAACTGCCTGGACGGCAGCTCCGGCGACTCGCGCTACCTCGACTACCAGCTGGTGATCAGCCAGGAGCTGTACTGGTACCGCCGGCGCACGGTACGCCAGAGCGATGGTGAGTTGCAGGAGGAGCTGATCGGCTTCAACCGCTTCGAGCCCAATGAGGCGCGCCTGTACGCCTGCCGCGTCGCCTGGTCCGCCAGCGGAGCCGCGCGCGATCTGCGGCCGCTCGTGACCCTCGATGTGTATGAGGAAGGCGGACGCGGCCGCTTCGTGACCCCCGACGGACGCGCGCTCGAGCTGACGCTGCACGGTCGCGACTGGCCGTTCGCCCTGGACCGCGATGCTCTCATCCTGCTGCTGCAGGAGCAGGGCCACGACACTCCGTTCGCGACCGCGTGGGCGCAGATGGGCGCGCAGCAGATAGCGCTCGCCTTAGGGTGGCTCGAAGTGCGTTGCGGCTCGATGGTGCCGGACTCGAACGAGCTCACTCAGTGAGCGGCGCGTGCGCTGAGGGCGTCGAGGTCTTTCAGCAGCAGTGGGTTGAAGCGCGCCGGCGCCTCCAGCATGAGGAAGTGGCCGCTGTGATCGAGCACGTCGAGGGTAAAGTCTGGAAGTGATTTGCGGATGCGCGCGGCATCGGTTGGCAGCAGATCGGAGTTGATGGCGAACACCGGCACGTGAACGCCGGGCAGCACCGCTGCGAAATCCATCGACAGAAGCGAGCGCAGGCTGGCGATGGCGATCGCGGGGGGCTCGAGTGACATGTCGTAGGCCACCTTGCGCACCAGTACCGGATTCGCGTCGCGGGCGAACAGCGAGCCGCTGACCAGCTTGCGCGTCTCGCCTACGAAATCAGCGCGGAACGGTGCGATGCGCTGCTCGATTTCAGACGGCGTGAGCGCTGGCAGCCCGACCGAGCGCAGCGCCTCGACCGCGATCACGCCAATCACGCGCGTACCGATCAGCGGGGTCGCCGCCAGCGACACCGCAGCTCCCATGGAGTGCCCGACAAGCACCAGGCGCGAATTGGGGATCTGTCGCGCCACCGCCGCGACGTCCTGCGCGTAGTTGGCAATCGACCAGTCGCTGCGGTTGTTGCCGGAAGCTCCGTGGCCGGCGAGGTTCAGCGCCACCACCGTGTAGTGTGCCTTGAGAGCATCGAGCTGGGCGTTCCAGTAGTTGGCGTCGCTCGCCCAGCCGTGCACCAGCACCACGGCGGGGTCGCCGTGTCCGTAGACGCGGTATTCGATGTGCACGTTGTCAGGGGACATGGCGATGCGCGGACCTTCGTCCCCGCCCGCGGCCGCGGGCGCAGCGCCTGCGGGGCGGTGCTGGCTGCAGGCCGCCACAGCGCTGAGCAGCAAGGCGCAGCCTGCCACGCGAGCGTAAACCATCCATCGCTGCTTCATGGTTCGCGCAGGACCTTGCCCGGATTCATGATGCCGTGTGGGTCGAACGCGCGCTTCACGGCGCGCATGAGCGCGAGCTCGACCGGGGAAGTGTAGCGCTCGAGCTCGCCGACCTTGAGTCGCCCGATGCCATGCTCGGCGCTGAAGCTGCCGCCGAACTCGCTCACCAGGTCGTGGATGGCGCGCCGTACCGGCTCCTCGCGCGCCAGGAAGCGTTCGCGCTGCGCTCCCGGCGCCGCGCTCACGTTGAAGTGCAGGTTGCCGTCGCCGACATGGCCATACGCGACCAGCAGCCCGTCCGGAACGTTGGCGCTCACCCACTGTGAGGCGCGCGTCACGAATTCCGCCAGCGCCCCGACCGGAACCGAGACGTCATGCTTCAGGCCCGCACCCTCCAGGCGCTGCGCCTCCGGAATGCTCTCGCGCAGCTTCCAGAGCGCGACGCGCTGGCGCTCGCTGCGCGCCACGGCCGCGTCCAGCACCAGCCCCGCGGTGAGCGCGCTGCCGAGGGTTTCCTCCAGCACGGCATCGAGCGCTTCGGCGGCGCGGCTGGCGCCGAGCTCGCACAGTGCGTACCACGGGTACGGCCGGTCGAGCGGGTCGCTCACGCCCGCGATGTGCCGCGTCGTGAGCTCGATGCCGATACGGGGAATGAGCTCGAAGCAGCTCACGCGATCGCTGCTGGCGTCGCGCAGCCGCGCGAGCAGCTCAACCGCCGCGCGCACCTCGGGGACGGCGGCGAGCGCCGTGGCCCGGACGCGGATCTTCGGGAACAGCCTGAGGCTTGCCGCGGTGATGACTCCAAGGGTGCCTTCCGCGCCGAGGAACAGCGAGCGCACGTCGTAGCCGGTGTTGTCCTTGCGCAGCGCCGACAGCGCCGGCAGCACGCGGCCGTCGGCCAGCACCACCTCGAGCCCAAGAACCAGATCGCGCATCATGCCGTAACGCAGCACGCTCAGGCCGCCGGCGTTGGTCGAGAGATTGCCGCCGATCTGGCAGCTGCCCTGCGAGCCGAGGCTGAGCGGAAAGCAGCGGTCTGCTTCGTCCGCCGCGCGTTGCACCTGCGCGAGCACACAGCCGGCCTCCGCAACGAGCGAGTAGTTCGCGGCATCGAGACTGCGGATGCGGTTCAGGCGCCGCAGCGACAGCACCAGCTGCCGCCCGGACTCATCCGCGGTTGCGCCGCCGCAGTAACTGGTGTTGCCGCCGTGCGGCACCACGCCCACGCGCTGCGCATCGCACAGCGACAGCAGCTGCGAGACCTGCGCGACCGAGCGCGGCAGCGCCACGCCCGCCGCCGCGCCCTGATAGAGCCGGCGGTGATCGGTGAGAAAGGGCGCGCAGTCCGCCGCCGTCGTCAGCAATCCGTCGGCGCCGAGGATCTCGCGCAGCCGTTCGCTGAAGTCCGCCGCCGGCGGCGTCAATGGGACCCGAGCGCCTGCAGCGCGGCGATGCGCTCCTCCAGCGGCGGGTGGCTCATGAACAGGCGCCGCAGGCCGCTCGCCATGCTGCCGTCGGCGATTCCGAAGGCGGAGAACTGCTGCGAGGGCAGCGGCTCGTGCACCCGCTTGAGCGCCTCGAGCGCGCCGATCATGTTGCCGGTGCCGGCGAGCTGCGCTCCGCCGCGGTCGGCGCGGAATTCGCGCCGCCGTGAGAACCACATGACGATCATGTTGGCGAGGATCCCGAGCAACAGCTGCAGGACGATGACGGTGACGAAGGAGGCGATGCCGCGGCCATCGTCGGAGCGGAACACGGCGCGGTCGATGATGTTGCCGATGACGCGCGACAGGAAGATCACGAAGGTGTTGAGCACGCCCTGCACGAGCGTGAGAGTCACCATATCGCCGTTGGCGACGTGCGTCATTTCATGGCCCAGCACCGCCTCGATCTGCTGGCGGTTCATGCGCTGCAGGAGCCCGCTGCTGACCGCGACCAGCGCGGCGTTGCGGCTGGCGCCAGTGGCGAAGGCGTTCGGTTCCGGGGAATCGAAGATCCCGACTTCGGGCATGCCGACGCCCACGGCGCGGGCGTGATGTTCCACCACCGAGAGCAGCCATTGCTCGGTGGCATCGCCCGAGGGACCGATGACGCGCACGCCCATGGTCATCTTCGCCATCCACTTCGACATGGCGAGCGAGATGAACGAGCCGGCGAAGCCGAAAAACGCCGAGAACACCAGCAGGCCCCCGAGGCTGCTGCCGTGCACGGCCAGCCAGGCGTCGAGCCCGAGCAGGCGGGCGACGACTGACAGCACCAGGACCACGGCGAGGTTGGTCGCGAGGAACAACACGATGCGCTTCATGGCGGCTATGGAACCTTGGATGAAGGTAAGGGGTTGAGGCTAAAGCGATCTGGCAACGGCACTCTACCGTTACAGCCGTACCCTCGCCAGCGTGGGGCCGTGGCGCACGTTTTCAAGCCCTAAGCCGGTGAGCCCGTCAGCCGATCGCGACGCCGAGCGCCCGCCCGACGAAGAAGCTTACCGCGCCTGCACCGCCGCCGATCAGCACCATGCGAAGCGCGCCGCGCAGCGCATCGCGGCCGGTGAACAGCGACAGGCCCAGGCCGACAGCGAACAGGGCCGTGAGCGTGACCCCCGCCACGGTTGCGATGGCGCGCGCGCCGGCGAGACCGGCGAGAAAGGGGATGAGAGGCAGCGCGGCGCCGGCTGCGAACGCGACGAACGAGGCGCCGGCCGCGCGCCACGGGGAGCCCAGGTCATCGGGGTTGAGGCCGAGCTCCTCGCGGGCGAGCACATCGAGGGCCTGTTGCGGGTGCGCCAGCAACGCCTGGCTCACCTCGCGCGCCCGGGTGAGATCCATGCCGCGCGCCTGGTAGATGAGCGCGAGCTCTTCCGCCTCCTCCTGCGGGTATTCGGCGAGCTCCTCGCGTTCGAGCGCAATCTGGCATTCGTACATCTCGCGCTGCGAACGCACCGAGACATATTCCCCCGCCGCCATGGAGAGCGCGCCGGCGAGTAGTCCCGCCATCCCGGTGGTCAGCACATAGCCGCTGGCCGCGCCCGCGCCCGCGACACCGAGCACCAGGCTGGCGTTCGACACCAGCCCGTCGTTCACCCCGAACACGCCGGCCCGCAGACTGCCGCCGAGGCCGCTGCGATGGCGCGCCCCCACTTCCGCGATCGAGGTCGGCATCGGGTGCCCCGCCACGATGGCGGGCGCGCTGTAGACCGACAGGCCGCGCAGCTTCATGGCGGCGAGCACCGCGCGCAGGGAGCGCGGATCGAACCGCGACAGCAGACGCACCACGATGCGAGCGCGCAGCGAGGGCACGAACACGCGCTCGCTGCTGTGTGCGCCCGGGCCCGCGCGCCGGGCGGCGAGCTGCCATTTCGCCGCCTGCTCCTCCGCGGCCGCGGCCAGCTTCAGGAACAGTTCGCTCTTTCCGGGATCGGGTTCTGCGGCGGCGACCCGCCGGTACAGCCAAGCCGATTCTTTCTCGTGGTACCAGCTATCGAGCCCGGACGCGGTCAATATTCATCCCGTTCTTCGTCGACGTCGTCCTCGTCCTCATCGTCGTCCAAGTCGTCCTCATCCTCGTCGTCGTCCAAGTCGTCCTCATCCTCGTCCGTGTCCTCGTCATCGGATTCGGACCAGCCCTCAGGCTGCTCGATCCGCTCGAGGTCCATCTCGTGCCAGGCCTCCAGGTCGAGTTCCTCGATGTCGCCGTCGAGGTACTCGATCTCAATGAGCTCGGAGTCCTCGTCGACCGACAGCACTCGGAACGATTCTTCTTCTTCGACGTTTTCGTACCACTGGGAGGGCACGGGCTCGTAATCTCTGCTCACCGCGAAAGCCACCCTTGTCATCATTTCGCCGCCCGATAAGTGTAGGGGCTGCGGTCGGGTTGGGCAACGCAGCTCGATTGCGTATAGTTTTCCTTCATGAACACCCGGCGTCCGGACTTGGGAGCGCCCCTCACGCAGGCTCGGCGCATCGTCGTGAAGGTGGGCTCGGCGCTGCTGGTGGATGGCGAAACCGGGCGTGTCAACCGCGCCTGGCTCGAGACACTGGTCGAGGACCTGCTGCGGCTGCGCAAACGCGGCCAGCGTGTCATCCTGGTGTCGTCAGGTGCCATTGCGCTCGGCCGGCGCCGGCTCGGCCTGAAGCACGGCATGCTGCGGCTGGAGGAGAGTCAGGCCGCCGCCGCAGTGGGACAGATCCGGCTCGCGCATGCCTACAAGGAGCTGCTCGAGGGGTGCGATGTGACGGTGGCGCAGGTGCTGCTCACTCTCGAGGACAGCGAGCGCCGCCGCCGCTACCTGAACGCGCGCGCCACCCTCGAATCGCTCCTCGCGCTGGGCGCGCTGCCGGTGATCAACGAGAACGACACCGTGGCCACCGCCGAGATCCGCTACGGCGACAATGATCGCCTGGCCGCGCGCGTCGCGCAGATGGTGGGCGCGGATTGCCTGGTGTTGCTGTCGGACGTCGAGGGCCTGTACAGCGCCGATCCGAACCGCGAGCCCGGTGCGCGCTTCATTCATGAGGTGCCCCAGATCACGCCTGAGATCGAGGCCATGGCCGGGCGCTCCGTCTCCCGGGTGGGTTCCGGCGGCATGACGGCCAAGATTGCCGCGGCGCGGATCGCGGTGGCGGCCGGCTGCCACATGTGCATCGCCGCCGGTGCTCACCGGCACCCGCTGCGGCGCATCGAAGAGGGGGCGGACTGCACCTGGTTCGTTCCGAGTGCGACGCCGGCCGCGGCGCGCAAGCAGTGGATCGCCGGCACGCTGCGCCCCGCCGGTGCCCTCACCATCGATCCCGGAGCACTGCGCGCGCTGCTCCAAGGCCGCAGCCTCCTGCCCGCCGGTGTCACCGGGGCGCGCGGACGATTCGACCGCGGCGACACCGTCAGCGTGCTCGCCGCGGACGGCGCGGAGATCGCCCGCGGCATGGTCGCTTATTCCGACGTGGACGCCGCCCGCATCATGGGACGCAAGTCTTCGGAGATTGCGGACATCCTGGGGTTTCGAGGCCGTGACGAGATGATCCATCGCGACGACCTGGTGCTCATGCGCCAGGGACTCTCCAGCGCCGCCGAGCCCGTGCCCGCCCCGCAACCGGCACCCTGAAGCGCCGTGGACGCGGACCACATCGGTGAGTTGATGGAGGGGCTTGGCAAGGCCGCCACCGGCGCGGCGGCCGTGCTGGCGCTCGCCCCCACGCAGCAGAAGAACGACGCGCTGGCGGCGGCGGCGGCGGCGGTGCGCGCGGCGCGTGGGGCGATTCTCGCGGCCAACGAGCGCGACATGTCGGCGGCGCGCGCGGCGCGCTTGAGCGCACCGCGACTGGAGCGGCTGCGCCTGGATGAGCGGCGCATCGAGGCGATCGCCACCAGCATCGACGCGGTGATCGCGCTGCCGGATCCGATTGGCAGCGCGACCGCGGAGTGGGAACGGCCCAATGGACTCAGGATCCAGCGCGTGGTCGTGCCGCTCGGTGTCATCGGCATCATCTACGAGAGCCGCCCCAACGTCACCGCTGACGCCGGCGCGCTGTGTCTGAAGTCAGGCAACGCGGCGATCCTGCGCGGCGGCTCCGAGAGCCAGCACTCCAGCCGCGCGCTGCACGCCTGCCTCACGTCAGGCCTGCAGAGCGCGGGGCTGCCGGTGGAATGCATTCAACTGGTGCCGGTCACCGATCGCGCGGCAGTCGGCTACATGCTCGCCGGCATGAGCGAGTACCTCGACGTCATAGTGCCCCGCGGCGGCAAGACCCTGGTGGAACGCGTGCAGAAGGAAGCGCGCGTGCCGGTGATCGGACACCTCGAGGGCAACTGCCACGTGTACATCGACCGCGACGCCGATGTGCGCATGGCACGCACCATTGCGCTCAACGCCAAGATGCGGCGCACCGGCATCTGCGGCGCCGCCGAAACGCTGCTGGTCGACCGCGCCTGCGCCGGCACGCACCTGGGTCCGATCGTGCGCGACCTGCTCGACGCCGGCTGCGAGGTGCGCGGCGATGCCACGGTGCTGGAGGTGGACGCGCGCGTGCGCCCGGCGAGCGAAGACGACTGGTACACCGAGTATCTCGACGCGATCATCGCCGCGCGCGTGGTCGAGGGCGTGGATGCGGCTATTGCGCACATCGCGCGCTACGGCTCCGCGCACACCGAATCGATCGTGACCGAAAACCACGCCACCGCCGAGCGCTTCCTGCAACGCGTCGACAGCGCGATCGTGCTGCATAACGCCTCCACCCAATTCGCGGACGGCGGCGAGTTCGGCATGGGCGCGGAGATCGGCATCTCCACCGACCGTTTTCACGCCCGCGGACCGGTCGGGGTCGAGCAACTTACGAGTTACAAGTACATCGTGCGCGGCGCGGGGCAGGTGAGGCCATGAGGCCCCTCGGTCATGCGGGTGCTCGCCGGGGAGCGTGCGCGGGCGAGGCGGCGCAGCGTTCGCAATTCACCCAGCCGGAATCACCGCTCACGTAGTGCTCCTTCTTCCAGATCGGCACGCGCTGCTTGACCTCGTCAATGATGTAGCGGCAGGCGAGAAACGCCTCGTGGCGATGCGGTGCGCTCACTCCCACCCACACCGCCAGCTCGCCGATCGCAAGATCTCCGACGCGGTGCACGCACGCGGCGTGCGCCACCCCGAAGCGCGCGATCGCCTCGGCGAGGATGCGCTCACCTTCGCGTACGGCGAGCGCCTCGAAGGCCTCGTACTCCAGGTGCCGCACGCGCACGCCCTCGTGGGAATCGCGCACCCAGCCTTCGAACGCCGCGTAGCCGCCGCAGGCCGGGTCGGCGAGTTGCGCGCGCAGCGCCGGTGGCTCAATGGACGTGCGGGTGAAGCGGAACACGGGCAGCGGCTTGCAGGAGCGCGCGTTCTTAACCGCCGGCGACCGGCGGAATGAACACCACCGCATCGCCGTCCGCGAGAGGCGTGGACCACTCGCCGAACTCGGCG
>CATPBQ010000230.1 GCA_955652795.1 uncultured Steroidobacteraceae bacterium
GGGCCCAACGGCGCCGGCAAGTCCACCACGCTGCGCATGCTGTACACGGTGCTCAGGCCCGATGCGGGGGATGCGCTCATCGACGGGTACAGCGCGGTCCGCACGCCGCTGGACGCGGCCCGGCGCCTGGGCGTGCTGGCGCACGGCGCCGGCATCTATCCGAACCTCACCGCGCGCGAAAACATCCTCTACTTCGGCGCGCTGCACGGCCTGGCGCGCGCCGCGGCCCGCGCCCGCGCCACCGAGCTCATTGGCCTGCTGGAGATGGAGGAATTCGCCGACCGCCGGGCCAAGGGCTTCTCGCAGGGGGAGCGCGTGAAGACCGCCCTCGCTCGCGCGCTCATTCACCGGCCGCGCAACCTGGTGCTGGACGAGCCCACCAACGGGCTGGATGTCATGGCGGTGCGGGCCCTGCGCCGCTTGCTTGGGTCGCTGCGCGACGCCGGACACTGCGTGCTGTTCTCCAGCCACGTGATGCAGGAGGTGAGCGCGCTGTGCGACGAGGTGGTGGTAATTGCTCACGGCACCGTGCTCGCGAGCGGCACCCCCGCCGCGATCCGCACGCGCACCGGCACGGCCAGCCTCGAGGAGGCCTTCGTGCAGCTGATCGCCGGCGCGGGTGGGATTTGAGCCGTGCGCGCCATCCTCACCGTGTTCGGCAAGGAGTTTCGCGAGAATCTGCGCGAGCGGCGCACGCTCCTCTCGGCGCTGATCCTGGGTCCCCTGCTGGGCCCGTTGCTGTTCGCCGGCGGACTGTCGCTGCGCATCGAACGCGGCGCCGAGGAGGGCGAGCGCCCGATCACCCTCGCGCTCGCCCACGGCGAGCGCGCTCCGAACCTGCTCGGCTTCCTGCGCCAGTACGGGGTGAGGGTCGAGTCCGTGGACTACGACGCCGCCGCGGCCCGCGCCGCGGTGCGGGCGCATCGGCAGGAACTGGTGCTGGCGGTGAGCGCGGACTTCGCCGCGCACCTGGCGGCGGGCACGCCCGCCCCCATCCTCCTGTACGCCGATTCCTCCGAGCTGTCCGCCTCCGGCGCGCTGTCTCGGGTGACGGGGCTGCTGGGCCAGTACGCCTCACTCCTCGCGCGGCTGCGGATGCTGGCGCGCGGAGTCGATCCGCTGGTGCTGTCCCCGCTGGCGGTGCAGGACATCGACGTCTCCACACCCGCGAGTCGTTCGGTGCTGGCGCTCGGGACCCTGAGCTACCTCGTGCTGCTCACCATGCTGATGGGAGGCATGTACCTCGCCATCGACGCCACCGCCGGTGAGCGCGAGCGCGGCTCGCTGGAACCCCTGCTGACGGTGCCGGTGCGGCGCGAGCACCTGATCTTCGGCAAGATCCTCGCGACCTGCGCCTACATGACGCTGTCGCTGACCCTCACCGTGGCCGCATTCGCGATCATGTTGCGTTTCACGGGGCTTGAGCGCTTCGGCATGAGCGTCAATTTCGGCCCGCTCGTTGCCCTGGCCGTCATTGCGTTCTGCCTGCCGCTGGTACCGCTCGGTGCGGCGCTGATGACCATCGTGGCGGCATCCACGCGCAGCTACCGCGAGGCGCAGACTTACCTGGGTCTGGTGTTGCTCGTGCCGACGCTGCCGCTGGTGTTTGCCGGCGTGATGGGCCTGCGTCCGACGCTCGCGCTCATGGCGATCCCTTCACTCAGCCAGCACTTCCTCATCACCAGCCTGCTGCGCGATGAGCGGGTGCCGGCGGGATATCTGGCCGTCTCAGTCACCGCGACGCTCGTGCTCGGCGCGCTGCTCATCGGCGTTGCCGGGCGTCTCTACCGGCGCGAGGCGCTGCTGGGCTGAGGGTACGATGGCGGTGGCGGCGGGCGCGCCAGCAGCGCGTGCAGTTGGGCTACGTGGGTGTCCGCGAACGCGCGCGCCTCGACTTCGAAGCGGTTGTCCCAGTATCCGCGCCGCAGGCATTCGAGCAGGTAGCGTGTCGCCGTCAGCGAGCCCGGCTGCCACTGCCTGATGACGTGACAGTACTCGTGCAGCATCAGCCAGGGGTTGGCGAAGAAGTCGACGGCGCTGCCGCGCAGGTAGATGCGCCCCTTGCGCGTGGTGGCTACCGCACGGCCGTGCAGGCGGGCGAACCGGGAATGCTCGATCACCCGCACGTGGGCGACGCTCGTGCCGAGCAGGCGTTCGAGGGCGGCGCGCACGTCCTGCGGCACCGCTGCTTCGCGTGCGCTTCTCATGCGCGGCCTCGCTCAGGCGCGCGTATGCACCCACCCCATGCTGGGCCGGAAGCGCAGCGTGCGCGCAGGTCCGGCCGCGACGTCTTCGGGCAGCACCTGCACGCCGGCGTCCTCGAGGTAATGGCGCACCAGCTTGATCATGATGTCGCAGGCCGGGTTCACCTGCGGTGAGTCCGCGAGATGGGCCACGATCCGCGCCTGCAGATGGCGCGCGGCGGGGGCGCTCTCGCGCAGCGATTCGAGGCAGCGGTGCAGCAGCAGCAGCTCGGTGGCGAGCGTCGTATCGGTCACGTCGGCGGGCTTGGAGTGCCTGACGATGCAGCGCAGGTGCAGCAGAGCCCCGGCCTCCTCGTCGGCGTCGTACACGCACACCGCGATCGCCGAGCGCAGCTCGGCTGTGAGCAGCGCTTCACCGGAGCTGACCTCGAACCGGTCGGGTGCGACGTGGATTTCCGAGCTTGCCATGCACCGTTGTATACCGCGCCGACTGAGCATGCGCGCTCTGCTGCCCAAACTATGAACTGCCGCACGAAGCACGCGTAGAATATGCCAATGCGTTGCGGGCCGGGGAACATGCGCTGTCTTGTCGCTGTCATCCTCGCGTGCGCCATGGCGGCATCGCCGGCACGCGCACAACAGACGCCGCCCTCGCCCGTGTCGTCGATTCGCGTCACCGGGGACGCCCAGGTCACCGCCAAGCCCGACCGCGTACAGATCGACGTCGGCGTGACCACGCGGGCGGCGCAGTCGCAGGAGGCGGCGTCGCAGAACGCGCGCCGGGTGGACGCGGTGCTCGCGGCGGTGCGCAAGGCCACCGGTCCCGCGGTGGTCCTCAAGACCATCAGCTACTCGCTCAATCCGACCTACCAGTACCACTCGAACGGCGAGGAGCCGACAATCACCGGCTACAGCGCGGCGAACGTGGTGCAGGTGACGCTCGATGATCTCGCCAAAATCGGCACTGTCATCGACAGCGCGACGCTTGCCGGGGCCAATCACGTGCAGGGCATCCAGTTCACGCTGCGCGATCAGGATGCGGTGCGCGCCGAAGCGCTGCGCCAGGCGGCGACCCGGGCGCGCGCGCAAGCCGACGTGCTCGCCGCGGCGCTCGCACTGAAGGTGGTGCGCGTGCTCAGCGTCGAGGAGAACAGTCCGCGCGTGGTACCGGTGCGTGCTTACATGGGGGCGCCGCGCGCGGGTGCGAGCGCCGTTACGGCGACGCCGGTGGAGGCGGGGACTCTGGAGGTGACCGCCGACGTCATGCTCACGGTGGAAGTGAGCCCCACGGTACGTTAGGCTCAAGTTCGAGGGACAGGCCATGACCACGGTGCGTCATTTGCTCGATCGCAAGGA
>CATPBQ010000231.1 GCA_955652795.1 uncultured Steroidobacteraceae bacterium
CACCGGCAGGTCCCAGGCCGTCTCGGTGATCTGAATGCCGCCGACCACGTTCACGAACACGTCGTGCTCCTGCAGCGCAAGCTGCGCGTGCCGGTTGGCTGCGGCCAGCAGCATCGCCAGGCGATTGGCGTCGAGCCCCTGCGCGATGCGCCGCGGCGCGCCGAAGCGCATGCGATCCACCAGCCCCTGCAGCTCGATGAGCAGCGGCCGCCCGCCTTCGCGGCTCACGGTGACAATACTGCCGGCGGCCGGTTCCGGGGAACGCGCCAGAAAAATGGCGGCGGGGTTCCTGACCTCCTTCAGTCCGCTCGCGCTCATGGCGAAGAAGCCCAGCTCGTTCACTGCGCCGAAGCGGTTCTTGGTGGCACGCACGATGCGATAGCGGCTGCCGGCTTCGCTTTCGAAATACAGGACGGTGTCCACCAGGTGCTCGAGCAGGCGCGGGCCTGCGATCGTGCCCTCCTTGGTCAGGTGGCCGACAATGATGACGGCGGTGCCGCTCGACTTGGCGTAGCGCACCAGCTCCGCGGTGCACTCGCGCAGCTGCGACACCGCGCCCGCCCCCGCGCCCGCACTGCCCGAGTGCACGGTCTGAATGGAATCGATGATCAGCACCGCCGCGCGCTGCTCTGCAGCAAGCGCCAGGATCGAGGGCAGATCGGTGTCCGCCACCACTCCGAGGGCGTCGGCGCTGAGCGCGAGACGCTGCGCACGCAGGCCGATCTGGGCCACCGACTCCTCGCCGCTCGCGTAGATCACCGGGCGTGAGGCGGCCACGCGAGCCGCGACCTGCAGGAGGAGCGTGGACTTGCCGATGCCGGGGTCGCCCCCCAGCAGGATCACCGACCCCGGGACGATGCCGCCGCCCAAGACCCGGTCCAGTTCCGCCTGGCCGCTGCCAAAGCGCCGGGCGTCGCCCGCGGGCCGCGCCTGGGCGCCGAGGCTCACGGCGGCCGCGGGCGCGGCGGAGCGTGCTCGCGCGGGGCTGCGTTGCTCGAGCGAATTCCACTGGCCGCACAGCGGGCACTGCCCCTGCCACTTGAGGGTCTCGCCCCCGCAGGAGCCACACACGAACACCGCATTAGGGCGAGCCATCGATGCGCCTTCGGTCGACTTTCGGCTAGGATTCGCGGCCGGGGAGGCCCGATTGGCTTCTTTTGTGACCAAAGCCGCCCGGCCTGCCTGCTGGCGATGCTAGCGTATGCCGGCTCGGATCGGGGACGGGAAAGTGACGCGTATCACAATCGGTCGACCACTGGCGGGCCGGGCCGCAGCATGAGCTTGCGAAACAAGCTGCGTTTCGTCGGGCTCACCGACACCGGCAAGGTCCGCGAACACAACGAGGACACCATTGCCGTCGATGCGGACATTGGGCTGCTGGTGCTCGCCGACGGCATGGGCGGCTACAACGCCGGCGAAGTCGCGAGCGGCATCGCCGTCAAGACCATCGTCAATCTGGTGCGCGAGCACGTGGAGCGCGAAGACCTTTCGGTGCCGGACCGTGAGTCCGGCCTGTCACGATCCAACATCATCCTGCGCGATGCCATCAGCCGTGCCAACAAGATCATCTATCAGACTGCCCGTACCCAGCCGCAATGCGAGGGGATGGGGACCACGGTGGTCGCCGCGCTGTTTTTCGACAACAGGGTCACCATCGCGCACGTGGGCGACTCACGGCTGTACCGCCAGCGCGGCGACAAGCTCGAGCAGGTGACCATGGACCACTCCCTGCTGCAGGAGCTCGTCGACCGGGGTTTTTACTCCGCCGAGGAAGCCCAGCGCGCGGGAAACAAGAACTACGTCACACGGGCGCTCGGCGTCGAGTCGAACGTGGACGTTGAAATCCAGGAAGTTCCGGCGGGCAAAGGCGAGGTGTTCATCCTGTGCTCGGACGGTCTTTCGGACATGGTCGAGGACGAAGATATTCATTTAACCATCAACACCTTTAGTGCTAATCTGGATACGGTCGCCAAGCAATTGATCCAACTGGCCAATGACAACGGAGGCCGGGACAACGTCTCGGTGGTCATGGCGCACATCATGGATGCGTTCCCGGCTCGCACTAAGATATTCGACAAGATCCTGGGTTGGTTCGGCTGACACGCGATAGAGGCAGAAGCACATGGCAAGGTTGGTCTTGAGCCTGGATGGCCAGGTGATGGCGGAATACAACATGAACAAGGAGCGCTACACGATCGGTAGGCTCCCTGACAATGACATCCGCATTGACAACGCTGCCGTCAGCGGTCACCACTCGCTGATCATCAACATCCTCAATGACTCGTTCCTCGAGGATCTGAACAGCACCAACGGCACGTACGTCAATGGCAAGCTGATCAAGAAGCACGCCCTGCAGCACGGCGACGTCATCACCGTCGGTCACCATCAGCTGCGCTTCGTCGAGGACGACGAGCAGCAGGACGAGTTCGAGAAGACCATGGTGATCCAGCCCTCCGCCCGGCCGGTGGAGAAGGTGCGCACCGCCGCCGCGGCGGCCGAGCAGGCCGGCGGCTCGGCGTCGGCGACCGGGCGCTCACGCGCCCTTGCGGAGGGCGCCGCGGCGCTGAAGCGGGCGAAACTGCAGGTGCTGTCGGGCGCGTTCGCAGGCCGCGAGGTCGAGCTCAGCAAGGCCCTCACCACGCTCGGCCGTCCCGGGGTGCAGGTGGCCGCGATCACGCGCCGCGCCGAGGCCTACTACATCGTGCACGTCGACAGCGGCAAGGTCGACGACTACCCGTTGCTCAACGGTACGCCCATCGGAGCCCAGGCGACCCGCCTGAGCGACAACGACGTGATTCAGCTCGCCGGCGTGAAGATGGGTTTCTTCGTGAACTGACGCGCCTGGCGCGGCGCAGCAGATCCATCGCCGCTTCAGCGCGGCTCGAGCGGCACGCGCTGGCTCACGCTGCAGAGCAGCTCGTACGGGATCGTGCCGGCGTGGCGCGCTACCTCGTCCACCGATAATCCGGGTCCCCACAGAACCGCCGGCGTGCCGACGTGCACCTCGCGCAACCCGGATACGTCCACCGCCATCATGTCCATCGACACCCGTCCGGCGAGCGGCGCGCGCTCACCGTCCACCAGCACCGGCGTGCCGCCGGCAAGGCTGCGGTGCAGGCCATCGCCATAGCCGGCCGCGATGATGGCGATGAGGGAATCACGCGTGGCGACCCAGGCGCCGCCATAGCCGACGCTTTCCCCGCGCGCCACTCGTCGCACGGCGATCACTGAGGTCGCGAGCGTCATTACGGGCTTCAGACCCAGGTCGGTCGCCGAACAGTCGGCAAACGGGCAGGCACCGTAGAGCGCGAGCCCCGGCCGCACCCAGTCGCAACCCAACCGCACGGTGCCGAACAGGCCGGCGGAGTTGGCGATGCTCACCGCGTACCCCAGAGCGCGCGTCGCCTGCCGGAAGCGCGCCAGCTGCGCCTGCGTCATGCCCTCGTCGCGCTCGTTGGCGCACGCCAGATGCGTGAGCAGGCGGATCTCGAGCGGTGCGGGCGTGAGACGCCGAACACGCTCGAGCGCCGCCGCAAACTCCGTTGTGGGGAAGCCGAGACGGTTCATGCCGGTGTCGATCTTGATCCACAGCACGAGACGCTGCGTGCCGCGCAGCTGCTCCAGCAGCTCGATCTGCAGCGCATCGTGCACCACCAGCTCGAGGCCGTGGTGCGCCGCTTCCTGCAGCTGCGCGACGGTGAACACGCCCTCGAGCAGCACGATGGGACGGGTGATGCCGGCGGCGCGCAGCGCGAGCCCCTCTTCCAGGCGCGCTACGGCGAAGGCATCGGCCTG
Source organism: uncultured Steroidobacteraceae bacterium (assembly GCA_955652795.1). Lineage (GTDB taxonomy): Bacteria > Pseudomonadota > Gammaproteobacteria > Steroidobacterales > Steroidobacteraceae > 13-2-20CM-66-19. Next base: position 3,796 of record CATPBQ010000231.1, read on the forward strand.
CGCCAAGGCGAGCGCGGTGGGCACCAGGCCATGCCCATAGGCGTTGGCCTTGACGACCGCCATGACACGGGCGCTGCCGGCGCGCGCGCGGATGATGCTGAGGTTGTGGCGCAGGGCGTGCGTGTCGATGACGGCCCGGATCAGCCGGCTCACCGCAACACGCCTTCCGCGTAACTGTCGGGTGCGTAGTTGGCGAAGCGCGTGAACTGTCCCTGGAAGGTGAGCAGGAAGGTGCCGATCTCGCCGTTGCGGTGTTTGACCAGATCGATTTCCGCGATGCCCTTCTTGGTGGTGTTGCGGTCGTAGACCTCTTCACGATAGATGAGCAGGATCATGTCCGCATCCTGCTCAATCGCACCCGAATTGTGGGACACCACTCCATCGGCAAGCCAGTTTGCGACGCCCGGTACCGTCAGATCGAAAACGTCCTCCTCTCCATCGGGCGTGCTTGAAACGACCCGGTCCCAGAACAGGTCCGACGATCCCCCCTGCGCGAGTTCAGGAGAGTCCGGCGAATCTGCATGACTCGCCGTCTGTGCCGGGCTTGGGCAGAACCTGAGATGTGGCAAACCGCCGTAAGCGGTGCCCTGCATCCGCGCCGTGGCGCGCTGGCTGGCGTCCTGGGTGCGCATCTCAGAGCGGACCGCCGCAAACGCTTCGAGCGGCAAAGTGTCGACGTTCGTGTTACCACGAATCCCTGACGGGTGCGTCGCCAGCTCTGCAAGCGGCGCTGCTCCGGGTCCGAAGCCCCCGATGGCCTCGGCGAAAATTCGTTGTGCCTCGGCTCCGCTGACGTCGACGTAATACAGCGGACGATTCTGCGCGCTGTAAAACGTCCTGATTCGGGCGACAATCCCGAGCCGTAACAGCAGGACCGCAACGTCCTGGGCAAGCAACGGGCTGCAGGTCGAGAAACTAATGTCTTCGGGATAGCCCTTACTGGCATTGCGGCGGCTGATCGTGCTGTCAGTGGCCCATAGATGGCGCAGTAACAGCGCAATCTGGCTGTTCGCCAGAGTAAACACCGCTGGCGGCAGGTTCTTCTGGTGTGAGGGTTGACCGAAAATACCAAGCTCCTTCAGCCATTTGCCGACACCAAGCGGTGCCCTGGGGTTGCCGTTGCCGCTGATGTCCTGCTG
>CATPBQ010000232.1 GCA_955652795.1 uncultured Steroidobacteraceae bacterium
CGCGCGGCCGGTCCCCGGCGGCGAAGATCTCCTCGGCCGCGCGGGTCAGGACGCCGGCGCTGTCCGGGTGTTCGGGAAAGGTCTGCGCGAACCTGACTCCGGCGTCCATGGCGCGCTTATGCCAGGCGTCCTTGTCCGCGCCGCTCAAGCCCTCCTCGCCCTTCTGATAGGAGACCAGCCCCGCGTAGGCGGCGGTCGCGGACTTGTCGTTCCTCGGATAGCCGTAGGCGGTGTGCTCGTACTCGGCAGCCGCATCGGCATACTGATGGCTTTCGAACAACGCCTCAGCCAGCAGGTACTCGGTCGCCGCGGTGTCGGTATCTTCCGGGAACGACTTCAGGTAGTCCCGGTACCAGCGCGCCGCTTCCTGGTAGTCGGCGACACGTTTGGACTTCTGTGCGCTCGCATGGAAGTAGGTAGCCACGTCCTTGAGGTTGGTCTTGAGCTCCTGCACGACGCGTGGATTGTCGGCGCGCGTGCGGGTCTTCCAGTAGGGGGAGTCGAAGTTGTAGTGCTCGACGAACTCGTGCTTGCCGTCGAGCACCAGCTGGCTGAAGCCGCCCTTACCGTAGGCCTCGATCGCCGCCATGTCGAGGTCCGGCGCCTGGTCGCTGTAGGGGTCGCGCGCCACGTACGCGCGGTAGACGTTCGCCGCATCCTGGTAGCGCTGCTTGTCGACGTACAGGTTGCCGAGGCGGGAATACAGCAGCCAGGCGTACGGGCGCTCGCCGTGCTGGTGCATGTACTGCTCGAGCGAGGCGGCGCCGTCGTCGTTGTAGGAGAACGTGATGCTCATGACCCGCAGGGTGTCCTCGACCAGCTCGCGATCGGCGCGCTTGAGCTTCTCCAGCCGCACCGACTTGCCGCCGGCGCCGGTGCCGAGCTCCTGATCGAGCACGCCGCCGAAGGACGGCAGGCTTTCGGGCGCGAGCGACTGCTTGAACAGCGACCAGCCGCGCTTGTACAGGCTCTGCTGGTAGAACACCGAGCCTGCGCCGCGCCCGATGACGGCGGCGTAGGCGCGCTCGGCATCCGCGTAGCGCTTGTCGGAAAACAACAGCTCGCCGCGCCGGAACTGCACCTCATCGAGCTGCGGGCTTTGCGGGTAGCGCTGCACGATCCGATCCAGGGTGCCGAGCGCCTGCCCGGACTGGCCGGTGGTCTCATAGGCGCGCGCCAGCTGATAGAGCACCTGGTCGTTGCGCGTGTAGTCGGGGTATGCCTTGAGCAGCGTCGTGTAGAGCTTGATCGCCTCGGCACCCTGCAGGTCCACCGCGGTGACTTCCTGTTCCAGCCGCTGTATCTCGCCGGCGTCGAGGTTGAGGTCGCCGAGGCGGCGCAGGGCCTCGGCGCGCAGCTTCGGATCGGTATTCTGCAGCTCCAGAAAGTGGCGATAGTTCTCCATCGCCCGGGAGACGTTGGCGCTCGCCAGCGTGTCGCGGTGCACCTCGACCCTGCGCGAGGTGAGATCCCCGATGGTGGGCTGCGTCTGCGCCGAAGCCCGCGGCGCCGTCGCCAGCAACGCGAGCGCGAGCGCCGGCGCGAGGGACGCGGCTGAAGGCATGATGCGCCGGCTCATCGCGGCGGCTCCGTCGCCTTGGGCACCGGAGCCGGCGATGGCGGAGCCTGCTCGGGCGGTGCCGGAGCCTCCTCGGGTGGTGCCGGAGCCTCCTCGGGTGGCGGCGTGGCGGGCGCGGCCTGATTGCCGCCTGCGGTTCCCTTCTGCATGCCGTCCGCGTTGGCGGCGCGGTCATACATGGTGGCGAGGGCAAAGCGCGCCTGCACCTGGTAGGCGGCGAGTCGATCCTTCTGCTCCTCGAGCTCATGAGCGGCAACCCGCGCCAGGTACACACCCTGCTTCTGCTCGGCGCCGGCGAGGCGCGCCTGCAGGGTGTCGATGCGCTGCTTCAAGGCGGTGACGCGGGCGGCGAACTCCCCGGTGTTGGTCGGCGCGCTCTTACGATCGCGTTCCACGCGGATCCAGCGGCTCTGTGCCTCATGCAGTGCCAGACTCAGATCCTTCAGCCCGCGATGCTCCTGCCACAGACGCGCGTTGAAGGCCTCGTTCAGGCGAAACTGCAATACGCCCTTCACCAGCGCGAGCCGCACGCGCAGGTCCGCGTTCTCGGGTGAGTCGGGGGCGACGGCGAGCGCCGTTTCCACACGCTGCACGCGCGCCCACTGCTCGCGCTCGGCGGTGGTGCCGAGCGCGGCCATGTCACGGCGCGTCTCGATGGTGCGCAGCTCATTTGCCAGCGTGACGTTGCGCTGCTGCAGCTTCTCGACCGCGCCTGAGGCCAGCAGCGCATCCGCCCGCGGCAGCCGCTCGGCGTAGGCGCGTTCGCGCGTCTCGATCATGTCCTGGAAGGCGCCCATGCTGTCGCCCCAGTGCTCCAGCGTGCCGTTCAGGTACACGAGGTCGCGGTAGTTCTTCAGCCCCTCCTGGAAATCGTGTCCCGCCAGCACCGCGTACAGATAGCGCGACTCGGGCGCATCGGGCAGGCTCTTCAGCTGCCAGAACCAGCCGTAGCGCGCGCCCAGATCCTTGGCCAGCACGCGCTCGAGCATGTCGCCC
>CATPBQ010000233.1 GCA_955652795.1 uncultured Steroidobacteraceae bacterium
TCGTGTGGAACCTGAAGTCCATGCAGCCTACGCAAATTCTGAGCGTACCGGGGGCACCTTTGGAAATCCGGTGGTCGCTCGCGCCCGGCCAGACCTGGGCGATCACGGCAGCGGCATTGACATCGAAGCTGTGGCTCATCAAGCAAGGCGAGGGCGGTGCGTGGGGTGCCAGGGAGGTCGGAACGATTGGCAACCCGTCGCAGGTTCCGCTGCCCGTTGACATCTCCATTACGGCAGATGGAAAAGGCCTATGGGTCAACACGTTCATGGATGGCACCACGCACTACTTTGATCTCACCGATCCGGAACACCCCCAGGAGACCTATCAGAGGCGCAGCGGCAGTCAGGTCAACATGATCTCGCAGAGCTGGGACGGCAAGCGGGTATACACAACCTCAAGCCTGCTGGCGCACTGGGACAAGAAGGGCGCAGACAACGAGCAGTTCCTGCGCGCCTTCAACTGGGATGGCCACACCCTGACGCCGGCCTTCGAAGTTGATTTCACGAAGGAGAAATTGGGACGGCCCCATCACATGAAATTCACCGCGAAGGCCAATCAGTCGCGCACGCTCGCAGCGCTTGCCCGTCAGTAGAAACGCAATGCTCCGATCCTCGAGGTCCTCCGTGGCGGCGTGCCTGTTGACTTTCGCGAGCGCACAGGCAGCCGTCGACGTGAGCCCGGCGACCGCACCTCGCATGGAGTTCACTCCGTTGCCGCCGGGCACATATCAGTTGCACGCGATTCAGCCCGTCGAGGACGCGACGTTACTTGACGAACGCGGTCGCGCGGTGCGATTGAGTACATTGACCAAGGGCAAGATCACTCTGCTGACGTTTTTCTATACTTACTGCGTAGATCCCCTCGGGTGCCCTTTTGCGCATCAAACATTGACAATGCTTCGCGATCGCATCCTCCGGGAGCGGGAGCTGGCGCGTGACGTGCGATTCGTGGGCATCAGTTGTGATCCCAGCACCGACACGCCGGATACCCTGGCGCGATATGCCGCGGATTTCACGACGGACTCACGATTCGAGTGGCGATTTCTTACGGCGCGGTCGGTGTCAGCACTGCTGCCGGTGCTCGATGACTTCGGCCAGGATGTAAGTGTGGAGCTGGACGAGAGCGGTCGAGCGACCCGCGCCCTGCACCACATGCTGAAGGTCTTTCTGATCGACCATCGCGGGAGAGTGCGGGAAATCTACTCGCTCGCCTACCTACAGCCCGAAGTCATCCTGAACGACATCCGCACCCTCTATCTCGAGCCGCACACCGGCTCGGCTGACGCCCGTACGGCCGCTGGCCGCTAACGACTGCAGATGTCGGGGCGGCAATTCCGCCGATCCCTCGATGAGTCGCCCCGAAAGGCGACGCGCGGCCAACCATCACGGCTGACGGGGCGCCCTCCTGGTTCGAGGGCGATCGAGCCGCCGCGCGCGGGCGCTCCCCGCAAGATAAAGCGCGGCACCGGCTAGCAATAGCGTTGTCGTCATGCCCGCGACTTTAAGTACGGCAATTGCCGGGCGGTCTTCATCCGGCGGTGGCACGAACGCGAGCGCGATTGCGCCCACCGTCGTCGCCAGACCGATCAGTGCCATCACGACGACCGTGTGCCGTCCGCCGGGAATCCGGACCTCCCCAGGCACCGGAGCGCCTGCGGACAGCTTGAGCGCGGCCCCAAAGAGCGGCACAAACGGCAGCATCGTGGCGACGACCATCATCTCGACCAGCACGGTATAGGCGCCTCTGACCGATGTCCCCGCCTGACCGAGGAACGCGAACGCCGCAATGACGAGGGCCTGCGTCCAGATGGCGACCGTGGGCGAACCATGGCGCGGATGGAGCCGTGCGAAACTCCTTGGCAAATGGTGGTCGAGTCCGGCAACAAACGGTATGCGTGCTACGGCGCCGAGCCATACCCCGACGCTTCCAAGACGATCGAGGACGACGAACAGCGCGGCAACCGGAATCAGCCACAGCAGGTTCAGGCGCGCCGCGTCACTGCTGATCGCTTCCATCAAACCGTATAGCGCGTTGGTTTGCTCCGGCGGAATAGAAACCAGGACGCTGCCGGTGCCGAGGATGTAGATCGCCGCGATCATAGGCGCAGCAATCGCGAACGCCCTCGGCACGGTGCGCTGCGGATCGCGAATCTCTCCACCCATGAACGATGCGGCCTCGGGGCCAGTCCATGCGAACGCTATCGTCGCCCAGAAGGCGATGTCTGCGAGGCGGAAACCCGGAACGATCGTGTGTCGAGTGATGGGGGTCGCCGTCCCGAAGCGCCGCCAGATCGCGAGCCCGAGGACGACAAGCAAGATCGTCTCCAGCCAACGCGCGATCGCGCCGGCGCTGTTGAGCCATTTCGCGCTCGCCAGCCCGCGCACGTTGAGCGCGACGGCCACGCCGAGGGCAGCGATCGAGAAGCAGATGAAATAAGTCGGCGACGCGCTCGCCGCCATATCGCGCTCGCCCGACCAAAACAACGCGCTCCCAGCCGCGAAGTACAGCAGGCTGGTAAGGAACGGCAGATTGGAGGTCCAGTAGGTCCAGCCGGTCATAAACCCGGCGAACGGTCCGAACGCATGCTTGCTCCAAACGTATAGGCCACCCTCATCGGGATAGCGCGACGACAGGAACACCACGCACACCGACAGCGGTAGGAACATCGCCAGACCGCCGAAAACCCAAACAATCAGCGAACTTGGTCCGGCTGCGGCGGCCGTCGTGGCCCACTGCACGCTGCAGCCGGCGGTCACCATGAAGAGAGCCACATCGCGTACGCCGAGCGCGCGCTTCAAATGTGGTGTCTCAGGCGTTGAATTCATCGACCCCTCCGCCGTCGCATGCCGATTCCAGCCGCTGTTAGACGAATTCCCGCTGTCATGGACCAGGGGCGGCCCTCCCGACCAATGCCGCCCTTTCGAACCATGCCCCACCCTCGCTCGGGGCATTCAGGGCGATGAGGCTAGCTCGAGCTCCCGCAAACGAGGTCCTTGCACATTGCCAATGTGGATGGAAGCGTCGTAGAGCGCGGCGCCGAAGACCAGCAACGCAACGGCGAGCGCGATGCAAGCCCTCACGTGACGGGATTCAAATGTTCTGATCGAGCGCGCGTAGGCGATAAGCGCCAGGAATGCGGCAACCACGGCCGTCGCATCAATGCTTGCCCGCTGCCAGTAACTGCCGCCCAGGTGAAGCCACATTCCGAACTCGTCGAAGGTCAGCGCCATGGCGATGCCGTAGGCGAACGCAGCGCGCCGTGCCGAGTTCCCTGTCGGCGCTCGAAAGAGAAGGTAGGCGCCCACCGCGGCGAGCAGGAAGATGCCGTAGTTGAGGTGGTGGACGTGCGTGTCGCGTAGAAACAGATACAGGTTGGGAATGCGGCGCGCCATAATCAGTAAGACAACCGTTCGCGCCAGGATGAACGTCATGAGAAATGCGAGTAGGGCTCGCCGCGCCAGCTGGTCTGCGGTCGGTGCAACACTCCGTGGGTCGCCGGATTTAAGCTGCCCTGGCGTCATTTATCGTCATCTTGACCCGCCCGGGCCCACGGCAGCAAACCGAACCGCCTGCAAACCATTGCGACGAAGAGCGGGCTCTCGGTGTCAACGGTGCAGACATCATTGCGACATCTGCGCCGCGCGAAGCTGATCGGTGCGTCGGAAACTGCGCCCGTGGGCGCGTGCCGAATGGATTCCAATGTCGGCGCTTCGGCGGGGTCGGCTTTTGCGTTGGAAGTCTATGAAAACTTGGGACATTCGCATACGCTGTTTGCCGCGGAA
>CATPBQ010000234.1 GCA_955652795.1 uncultured Steroidobacteraceae bacterium
GGACGTTTCGACCGGCTCGACGAGATCTACGGTCCCAATTTCGTAGCGCACGGTGCCTCGGCTGACTACACCCTCGAGCAGGACAGCGCAGCGACCAAGTCCTGGCGAGCGGCCATGCCGGATCTCAAGGTGACGGTAGAGCGTACGGTCGCCGACAAGGATCTGGTCGCGGTGCACTGGAAGGTGCGTGGCACGAACACCGTGGTCGCCGGCGGTATGCCGGGCAACGGCGCGCGGATCGGTATCGAGGGAATGAGCTTCTTTCGCTTCTCGTCCGGACGGATCGTGGAAGCGTGGACGATCGTCGATATTGCCGCGCTCAGAAAGCAGTTGAGCTGAAGGCACGGAGACTGCACGACCGGGAGGTGCGCCCGGGCACCTCTGATCGAGCCCGACAGCCGCCCGCCGTGGTCTGCATGCTTCGCGGTCCGCCTCTGGCAATGGTCCGCCCGGATTATGTGACATCCGTCACTGCCGCGGGCCGCGGCCGCGGCCGGATTTGAGATCTCCGGACACAACCGAAACGGGGAATCCATTTAGCTTAATGACGTGAACATCCGCGCCAAGGTGGCCGCGCTGACGGCAGGTATTTTCCTCGTCCTCGGGATTGCCGAAATCCTGGTCGAGAAGCAGGTCGTCATGCCGAGCTTCGCGGAGCTGGAGCGCGCGAACGCCCGCGTCGCCATGCGACGCATCAACTTTGCGCTCGAGATGGTCATTGACCGGATCGCGGTCTCGGCGACGGACTGGGGCAACTGGGTCGACACCTACCGTTTCGTGCAGGATCACAATCCTGATTTCATCAAGACGGACATCACCAACGTCGCTCTCCGGCAGCTCAACGTCAATGTCATGCTCATACTCGATCCGGACGGCAGCATCGTGGCGTCCAAGTCGCTGGAACTCAACTCCGACCAGCCGCTCGGGTTGGATCTGGCGGCCCGCGAGGCTCTGCCGATCGACTTCCCCTGGCGAGCGAACCTGCGCGACGGTCGCCCGGCGCGGGGGCTGCTGGCGACGAACCGCGGGATCCTGATGCTTGCGACTGCGCCGGTGCTGGACGGCAACGGCGGCGGCCCGGCTCGTGGGATGATCGTCATGGGGAGGCTTCTTTCAGCTTCGGACGTCAGGAGCATCGGCGCCCAGGCGCAGGCCGACCTGTCCCTGCTCGGGCCGGGTGCGATCCAGGGGCGGGAGCAACTCCTCGAGAGTAACGACGTCACGCGCGTGTATCGCACCTTCGACGACGTTTACGGCCGGCCGGTGATGACGCTGCGGGTCAACGTACCGCGCGAGGTCACGCTGCGCGGTCACGCGGCCGTCACCTATGCCTCCGCCTGTCTCGTGGGGGCCGCGGTGGTCGTGCTCATCCTGCTGGTGAGCGTCCTGAATCGCCTTATCCTGACTCCGCTCGCGGTCGTCACACGGCACGCAGTGGCGCTCGATGAGGGCAAGGATCTGACGACGCGGCTCGATCTTGCGCGTACCGATGAGATCGGCGTCCTGGCACGCGAGCTGGATCGCATGGTGGCCCGGGTCGCCGAGTCGCGCACCCAGCTGGTCGATCAGTCCTTCCAGGCCGGCTTCGCCGAACTGGCCAAGGGCGTGCTACACAATCTCGGCAACGCCATGACGCCGATCGGCGTCCGGCTGGCAAACCTGAGGGAGCGGCTGCGGGCTGCGCCCAGCGATGATGCCGAGCAGGCCGTCGCGGAGCTTCAGGCCGGGGCGGTGGACCCGCAACGAAGCGCGGATCTCGAGGAATTCCTGCGCCTGGCCTGCAGGCAGCTCGCGGGCACCGTGCGCTCGGCGCAAGCCGACGTGGAGGTCATGACCCGCCAGGCAAGCGCCATACAGACGGCGCTGGCCGAGCAGCTGCGCTCCACACGCAATGAGCACGTGATCGAACCGGTGCGTCTGACCGAGCTCGTGGCGCAGTCGCTGGAAATCGTGCCCGACTCCTGCCGGCAACGGCTGGTAGTGGACGCCGACGAGACCTTACGCAAACTGGGGGTGGTGCGTGTGGCGCGCACCGTGCTGCGCCTGATCCTGCAGAACCTCATCATCAACGCCGCCGAAGCGGTGCGCGATGCGGGCAAGGAAAAGGGCGCATTGCGGGTGAGCGCCGAGATCAGGTGCGAGGCTGAGCGTCAGCAGCTGCACCTGCAGTTCAAGGACGATGGTGTCGGCATTCCTGCGCAGAATCTCGAGCGGGTATTCGAAAAAGGATTCTCGACCAAGTCGCCGGAGACCAACCACGGTATCGGTCTGCATTGGTGCGCCAACGCCATCAACGCGCTGGGCGGACGGATGTGGGCGATGAGCGAGGGTCCCGGGCGCGGCGCATCGATGCATCTGCTGGTGCCCCTGGTCGATCGTGAAACGATGTCTCTTGCCGGAGCTGCGTGAGGTCCCATGCCTGAACTGAACCAAACGACCATTCGAGTGCTGGTGGTCGATGATGAACCGGGGGTTCGGGATGCCTACCGGCAGGTGCTGGCGGAGAGTGATGTCAGTCAGGAGGTCCAGGGTTTTCGCGAGCTGCGCAGCCGCCTGTTCAGCAAGAATGCGCCCGAGCGGTCACGCGCCAAAGCGCGCTCCAGCACCACCTTCGAGCCGGTGTTCTGCGATCAGGCTCAGGCGGCGGTCGCTGCGGTGAAGGAGGCGCTGGCGCACAGCCAGCCGTTCGCCGTGGTGTTCCTCGACATGCGCATGCCGCCGGGCCCGGACGGGGTGTGGGCGGCCGCGCGGATCAGGGAGCTGGATCC
>CATPBQ010000235.1 GCA_955652795.1 uncultured Steroidobacteraceae bacterium
ATGATGTTGAGATTGACGCGGTAGTTGCGCTCCAGGTCCGTGGTCGCGAACAGGTGGTTCATGAGCTCCACGAGGTCGATGCGGTTGGAGCGCGGCACGATGACCAGGCGCGTCGGATTCTCATGGTCCGACTCGTCGTTGTAGCTCTCGATCATCGGCAGCTTCTTGGCGCGCCACTGCTCGTCGATCTGCTGCAGGACACGACTCGGGGAGACCTGGTAGGGGAACGCCGTGATGACGACGTTGCCGTCCTCGATCTCCCAGGTGGCGCGCGCCTTGAAGGTGCCGACACCTTTCTCGTAGAACTCCTTGAGATCCGCGCGCGGGGAGATGATCTCAGCGCCCGTGGGCAGGTCCGGGCCCTTGACGTGCTTCATGAGCGCGGCGGTCGTGGCTTCCGGATCCTCCAGCAGATGGACTGCGGCGGCTGCCACCTCGCGCAGGTTGTGCGGCGGAATGTCAGTCGCCATGCCGACCGCGATGCCCGAGGTGCCGTTCAACAGCAGGTTCGGCAGCCGCGCCGGCAGGATCACCGGCTCCTCCAGCGTGCCGTCAAAATTCGGCGTCCAGTCGACGGTGCCCTCGGACAGCTCCGCGAGCAGCACCTCGGCGTACTTCGTGAGCTTCGCCTCGGTGTAACGCATGGCGGCGAAGGACTTGGGGTCATCCTGCGAGCCCCAGTTGCCCTGGCCGTCGACCAGCGGATAGCGATAGGCAAAGGGCTGCGCCATGAGCACCATGGCCTCGTAGCAGGCCGTGTCCCCGTGCGGGTGGAACTTGCCGAGGACATCGCCCACGGTGCGCGCGGACTTCTTGTGCTTGGAGACCGCCGAGAGCCCGAGCTCGCTCATGGCGTAGACGATGCGCCGCTGCACCGGCTTCAGTCCGTCGCCCAGCGCCGGCAGCGCCCGGTCGAGAATGACGTACATCGAGTAGTCGAGGTAGGCCTTCTCGGTGAAGGTGCGCAGCGGCTGCCGCTCGACGCCTTCGAAGTTCAGTTCCTGGTTCTCAGGCGCCATGCCTACACCTGCACTTCCGCGAGGTTGCCCTTTTCTTCGAGCCATTCGCGCCGGTCGGCGGCGCGCTTCTTGGCGAGCAGCATGTCCATCAGCTGATCGGTGTTGTCCTTGCCGTCGATGGTGAGCTGCACCAGCCGGCGCGTGCGCGGATCGATGGTGGTCTCGCGCAGCTGCGCCGGATTCATCTCGCCCAGGCCCTTGAAACGCGTGACCGTCGCCTTGGTGCGCGGGCTCTCCTTCTCGATCCTCTTCAGCAGCTGATCGCGCTCGGCGTCATCGAGCGCGTAGTGCACCTGCTTGCCCGCATCGACGCGGTACAGGGGCGGCATGGCCACGTGCACGTGTCCGTGCGCCACCAGCGGGCGGAAGTGCCGCAGAAACAGCGCGCACAGGAGTGTGGCGATGTGCTGTCCGTCGGAATCCGCATCCGCGAGGATGCACACCTTGTGGTAGCGCAGCTGGCTCAAGTCCGTCGAGCCCGGCTCGATGCCGAGCGCCACGCAGATGTCGTGCACCTCCTGGCTGCCGGCGATCTCACCCGCATCGAGCTCCCAGGTGTTCAGGATCTTGCCGCGCAGCGGCATGATGGCCTGGAAGTCCCGGTCGCGCGCCTGCTTGGCCGAGCCTCCGGCGGAATCGCCTTCCACCAGGAACAGCTCCGAGCGCTTGGGTTCCTGGCTGGTGCAGTCGGCGAGCTTGCCCGGTAAGGCCGGTCCGCCCGCCATGCGCTTGCGCACCACGCGCTGCGCAGCCTTGGCGCGCTCCTGCGCGTTGGCAATCGCAAACTGCGCGATGCGCTCGCCGGCATCCGGATGGCGGTTGAGCCACAGCGCCATCGAGTCGCGCACGAAGCCTTCGACCAGGCCGGCGGCGTCGCGTGAGCCGAGCCGCTCCTTCATCTGCCCGGCGAACTGCGGCTCGTGGATCTTCACCGACAGCACGTAGTTCGCCTTGTCCCACACGTCCTCGGGAGTGAGCTTGATGCCGCGCGGTACCAGGTTGCGGAACTCGCAGAACTCGCGCACCGCCTGCGCCACGCCCGCGCGCAGCCCATTCACATGGGTACCGCCCTCGATGGTGGGGATCAGGTTGACGTAACTCTCGCCGATCGGATTTTCCGCATCCGGCGCCCAGCACAGCGCGTAGTTCACCGCGTCATCATCGCCCTCGCGCGTGCCGGTGATGGGCTCGGCCGGAATGCGCTCGTGCTTGCCGAGTTCCTCGATGAGGTAGGCGGCGAGGTCCCCGGTGTAGAACCACTCGTCCTTCTCGCCGCTCACCTCGTTCTTGAAGGTGATGCGCAGGCCCGGGCACAACACCGCCTTCGCCTTGAGGGTGTGCTTGAGCTGCGGGACGGAGAACTTGTCGGTGTCGAAGAACTTCGCATCCGGCCAGAAACGCAGGCGGGTGCCGGTGTTGCGCTGGCCGACGGTGCCGATCTCCTCGAGCTTCGAGCTGACCTTGCCGTCCTTGAAGCCGATGTTGTATTCCTTGCCGCCGCGCTTGATCCAGCACTCGAGGTGCTTCGAGAGCGCGTTGACGACCGAGACGCCGACGCCGTGCAGGCCGCCGGAGAACTGGTAGTTCTTGTCGGAGAATTTGGCGCCGGCGTGCAGGCGCGTGAGTATGAGCTCGGCGCCACTCACCTTCTCTTTGGGATGGATGTCGACCGGCATGCCGCGGCCGTCGTCCTCCACCTGCAGCGATCCGTCCTTGAAGAGCGTGACGTCGATCTGCTTGCAGTAACCGGCGATCGCCTCGTCGACGCTGTTGTCGATGACCTCGTGCGCGAGGTGATTGGGCCGCTGCGTGTGGGTGTACATGCCCGGCCGTCGCCGGACGGGCTCGAGGCCGCTCAGGACCTCGATATCGGAGGCGGTGTACGACTGAGTCATCCGGCTGCGTGGATCATCCGTGGCTGAGCGCCGCGTGGGCGCCGCGCGATCTTAGCAGAGGCACGACTTGCGCTAGCTGAAGTCGGCCGTCAGGGCGAGGCGCGTCGACGCGGGCACCTCGTGCACGGCGTGCCGATAGTGCTCGTGATCGACGCCGGCGGCGAGCGCCGCTCCGGCGCGCAGGCTGGCGATCATGCCGGGATTCAGCTCGAAGCGCAGAAAATGCACCGCGGAGGTCTTCTCCTCGTTCTCGCGCTCCAGATCCTCGTCCGCAATGGCGAACACGCGCGGGTGACCGGCCACCTCCACCCAGCAGCGATCCTCGATACCCTTCAGGCGCGCCAGCGCCCGCGCCCGCTCCGCGGGTTGCACAAACTCGATCAGCAGCGTCACCTTCCAGTTGCTGCCGTCCGGGATCAGCGGGTTGTAGGAGCCGAGCTCATCCGCGATGGCCGGCGCCTCGAAGATACGCTCGGTGCGCAGCATCTCCTGCACCTGGTACTGCACCGTGAGTCGATCCTCGAAGCACCAGGTGGCGTTCGGCCCGACCGCGAGCTGCCGCTCGCCCTTGTGCCGCATCACCCGCGCGCGAAATGCCGGCCGCTCCCGCGCGTACTGCTCGAGCGGCATGAGGTCCTTGGCCGCAAGCTTGTCCATGTCAGCCTCCTTCGGTGCGTCCGATGCCGCTGGCCGCGCCCGCAGCCTACAGTCCGTACGCGATCCGCAGCAGCCGCAGCGGATGCTCGGGTGCACGCGGCTGCGTGAGGCCGCTCGCGATCTGCTGCCCCGCCATCGGGCAGTCGCTGGCGTAGTGATCGGCCTGCGCGCTCTCGACCCGCTGCACCACCGCGCGCCCGATCCGGACCGAAGCGGCGCGAAACTCGCGCTTCACGCCGTAGGTGCCGTTATGCCCCGAGCAGCGCTCGATGGTGTCGACGCTGGTGCCTGGCACGAGCTTCATCAGATCGCGCGTCTTGAGCCCGATGTTCTGCACCCGCAGGTGACAGGGGACGTGGTAGCTCACCTTGCCGAGCGCTACCTTGAAGTCGGTGCGCAGCAGCCCCGCGTCGTGGCGCAGCATCAGATATTCGAACGGGTCGAACATGCGCGCGGCGACCTGGCGCACCTGCGCATCCTCGGGGTACATGAGCGGCAGCTCCTGCTTGAACATGAGCACGCACGAGGGGATCGGCGCCACCAGGTCGTAGCCGGCGTCGACGGCCTGCGCCAGCTGCGGGATGTTGTACTCCTTGAGCCTCGCGACGGCCTGCAGGTCGCCGAGCTCGAGCCGCGGCATTCCACAACAGCGCTCCTGCGCGAGCAGCGTGATTTCGATGCCGTTGTGCGCGAACACCGCGACCAGGTCCTCATCGAGCGCCGGCTCGTTGCGGTTGCCATAACAGCTCGTGAACAGGGCCACCCGCCCGGTGGTCGCCGCCGTCGCCTGCGCGCTGTGCGCGCCTGCGGCGCGCTGCGTGGTACCAAGATGCGCGAGGCGCTTGCGCGCGCTACGCGCGTGGTACTGCGGCACCGGCGCCGTACGGTCGACGCCGAGGGTCTTCTCCAGCAGCGCGCGGCCGGCCGCGGTGCGATTGACCGCGTTCACCAGCTCCACCACCACCGGAATTCCGGCGAGCCTGCCGACTGCATCGGTGGCGGCGAGCACGCGCTCGCGCAGCGTGAAGCCCGCGGTGCGCGCGCGCACCGCTTTCGCCCGCAGCATCAGATGCGGAAAGTCGACGTTCCAGGGATGCGGCGGCACGTACGGGCACTTCGTCATGAAGCACATGTCGCACAGGTAGCAGTGATCCACGACCTGCCAGAACACCTGCCGGTCCACGCCGGCAACTTCGCCGTGCGCGGAGGCATCCACGGCGTCGAACAGCGTCGGAAAGGCGTTGCACAGGCTGAAGCAGCGGCGGCAACCGTGGCAGATGTCGAACACGCGCTCGAGTTCTGTCTCGAGCGCGGTGAGGTCGTAGAACTGCGGGTCGCGCCACTGCAGCGGGTGTCGGGTGGGAGCCTCCAGGCTTCCCTCGCGTCCGCCGGAGCCGGAACCGGGCGCGGCCGGCGTCGTGCTCATGCGCGCGTCAGGCTCTCAGGCACAAATACCGCCGCTGCTGGCGCTGCTCGTGTGCGAGCTTAAATACCGTCCAGGGCTTTCTGGAAGCGATTGGCATGCGAGCGCTCAGCTTTGGCCAGCGTCTCGAACCAATCGGCGATTTCCCCGAAACCTTCCTCGCGCGCAGCTTTCGCCATGCCGGGGTACATGTCGGTGTACTCATGGGTCTCACCGGCGATGGCGGCCTTGAGATTGAGCCGGGTCTCCCCGATGGGCAATCCCGTCGCCGGATCACCCACCGCCTCCAGATACTCGAGGTGCCCGTGGGCGTGGCCGGTCTCGCCTTCCGCGGTGGAGCGAAATACTGCCGAGACGTCGTTGAACCCTTCGACGTCGGCCTTCTGTGCGAAGTACAGATAACGGCGGTTGGCTTGCGATTCCCCGGCGAACGCATCCTTGAGATTCCTCTCCGTCTTACTGCCTTTGAGATTCATGACGCTCCTCGCTTAGACTCGGTCTAACCTAGGCGTGCGACTGTATCGCCGCACCGCAAGCGACGTCAACCCCGCGTTGACCCTCGCACCGCGGGCTGTGTAACGTTGCGCGCCCTTGGCTTGCCTCCCGCCAACCCTTTCAGGAGTGACGCGATTTGACGCGCAACAGCAAAGGCCCCGACTTCGAACAGGCGCTTGCGGAGCTCGAAGGCCTGGTCGAGCGTCTGGAGCGCGGCGATCTGCCGCTCGATGAGGCGCTGAAGATCTTCGAGCGCGGCGTCGCGCTCACGCGCCACTGCCAGGCATCGCTCCAGGCCGCGCAGCAGAAGGTCGAGATCCTCCTGAAGCGCAGTGGTCAGGCCGCGGCCGGGATCGAGCCGTTCGAGGACTCCGGGGACGAGGCTGCGGCGGCTGCGCCGGACCCGCAGTGATGGACGCGCAGGTAAGCGATGCGCCGCGGGCCGCCGCTTTCGCCGCGCGGGTCCTCGCCTGCAAGGCGCGTATCGAGGGTGTGCTCGAGCGCGCCCTCACGCTGCCCGATCCGGGCACGCCACGCCTGCGCCAGGCGATGCGTTACAGCGTCCTGGGCGCGGGCAAGCGTCTGCGGCCGACGCTGGTGTACCTCACCGGCGAGTCGCTCGGCGCGCCGCTCGCGCGACTCGACGCGCCCGCGGCTGCGGTTGAGCTGATCCATGTCTACAGCCTCGTGCACGATGATCTGCCCGCGATGGACGATGACGATCTGCGGCGCGGCCGACCGACCTGTCATCGCGCCTACGATGAAGCGACCGCGATTCTGGTGGGCGATGCGCTGCAGGCACTCGGCTTTGCGGTGCTCGCGAGCGAACCGATGGACGGCGTGAGCGCCGCAGTGCGGCTCGAGATGCTGCGCGTCCTCGCCCGCGCCATCGGCACCGGGGGCATGGCGGGGGGCCAGGCGGTCGACCTGGCCGCCGTGGGACAGACGCTGTCGATTGCCGCGGTCGAGAACATGCACCGTCGCAAGACCGGCGCGCTCATCCAGTGCAGCGTGTTGCTCGGGGCCCTGGCGGCCGGTGTGAGCGGCGGTGGTGAGCTCGCAGCCCTGCAGCACTTCGGCGCCGAGATCGGGCTCGCGTTCCAGATCCAGGATGACATTCTCGACGTCGCAGGTGACCCGGCGCTGCTCGGCAAGTCCACCGGCGCCGACGCCGCGCATGCCAAGCCCACCTACCCCAGCACCGCGGGGCTTGCCGCGTCGCGCGTGCGCGCCGGCGAGTTGCGCGACGCGTCGATCGCGGCGCTCGAACCCCTGGGGGAACGCGCCGCGGCGCTCGCGGAACTGGCCAGCTTCATCGTCAGTCGCGCCAGCTGAGCGTGCCTGCACGCCGTACCGCGCCGCGCTGTCGGCCCCGCGCGGCCGCCCGTGTACACTGATGCTGCGATGAGCCTTCCGCCGGATAATTACCCGCTGCTGTGCGCGATCGAGTCGCCGGCAGATCTGCGCCGCCTGCCGGTGGCCAAGCTCCCGGCGCTTGCCGCGGAGCTGCGCGAGTTCCTGATCCACAGCGTCAGCACCCGCGGCGGTCACTTTGCCGCAGGTCTGGGCACGGTCGAGCTCACCATCGCCCTGCACTACGTGTTCGACACGCCGCGCGACCGTCTGGTGTGGGATGTCGGGCATCAGGCATACCCGCACAAGGTGTTGACCGGGCGGCGCGATCGCCTGCACACCATCAAGCAGGACGGGGGCCTGGCGCCCTTTCCGGCGCGCCACGAGAGCGAGTACGACACGTTCGGAGTCGGACACTCGAGCACCTCGATCAGCGCAGCGTTGGGCATGGCGGTGGCGGCGGCGCGCGCCGGCGAGGATCGCCGCGTGGTGGCGGTCATCGGCGATGGCGCCATGACGGCAGGCATGGCGTTCGAGGCGCTGAACCACGCCGGCTCACTGCCCGCGGACCTGCTCGTGATCCTCAACGATAACGACATGTCGATCTCGGAGAACGTCGGCGCCCTTTCCAATCACTTCGCGCGCGCGCTCTCGGGCCGCGTATACGCGCACCTGCGCGAGGGCGGCAAGAAAGTGCTGCGGCAGATGCCCACGGTGTGGGAGCTGGCGCGCCGCTCGGAGGAACACCTGAAGGGCATGGTACTGCCCGGCACCTTGTTCGAAGAGATGGGGTTCAACTACATCGGGCCCATGGACGGTCACGATGTCAAAGCGCTGGTCAGCACGCTGCGCAACATCCGCAAGCTGCGCGGACCGCAGTTCCTGCACGTCGTGACGCGCAAGGGCAAGGGTTACGCGCCCGCCGAAGCCGACCCGATCAAGTGGCATGGGCCGGGGCCGTTCGATCCGGTGAGCGGCACGATCTTCAAGGAGAAGAGCGCCGGTCCCACTTACTCGCAGATCTTCGGCCAATGGCTGTGCGACATGGCGGAGCGCGATCCGCGCATCATTGCCATCACGCCGGCGATGCGCGAGGGCTCCGGCCTGGTCGAGTTCTCCAAACGTTTCCCCGATCGCTATTTCGACGTCGCGATCGCCGAGCAGCATGCGGTGACCTTCGCCGCGGGGATGGCCGCGGACGGCCTGAGGCCGGTGGTCGCGATCTACTCGACGTTCCTGCAGCGCGCCTACGATCAGCTCATTCACGACGTGGCGCTGCAGAACCTGCCGGTCGTGTTTGCGGTGGATCGCGCCGGCCTCGTCGGCAGCGACGGCGCGACTCACCAGGGCAGCTACGATCTGTCCTACCTGCGCTGCATTCCCAACACGGTGATCATGGCGCCGG
This sequence comes from uncultured Steroidobacteraceae bacterium, assembly GCA_955652795.1. Classification (GTDB taxonomy): domain Bacteria; phylum Pseudomonadota; class Gammaproteobacteria; order Steroidobacterales; family Steroidobacteraceae; genus 13-2-20CM-66-19. Next base: position 8,248 of record CATPBQ010000235.1, read on the forward strand.
CGGACGAGAACGAGTGCCGGCAGCTGCTGTACACCGCGAGCACGCTCAACGCCCCGGCAATCGTGCGCTATCCGCGCGGCGCCGGGCCCGGAGCCGCGGTCACAGCGGATCTGAGCGCGCTGCCGATCGGCAAGGCGCAGCTGCGGCGCGAGGGCAAGAGCGGGCTGGCGCTGCTGGCGTTCGGCGCTCTGGTGACGCCGGCCCAGCCGATCGCGGAAGCCCTCGACGCCACGCTCGTCAACATGCGCTTCGTCAAGCCGCTCGACGAGGATCTGATTGTCACGCTCGCCGCACGGCATCGCGCGCTCGTGACCATCGAGGAGAACGCCACGCGCGGCGGGGCGGGCTCCGCGGTCGGGGAGCTGCTCGCCTCCGAAGGCGTGCAGGTTCCGCTGCTGCAGCTCGGCATTCCCGACCGCTTCATCGAACACGGCTCGCGCGAGGGGTGCCTCGCGGCCGCGGGACTCGATGCAGCGGGCCTCAGCGCGAGCATCGAGCGCTGGTGGGCGGTGCAGGCGCGGGAACGCCTGCGCTGCGCCCGCGGGGCGTGAAGCCTTGACCCCCGCCCCGACCAACAGCGCGGGCCCCGCCGCCGGGCCGCTGGCTGAAGCTCACCAAAGCGCGTCGTACCCAATAAGAGGTATTCCGCGGCACGCTCGCGCCACTAACAATGCAATTACGGATTTCCGGGCGTTTCCTGTAGGCTTTCGCATCATGACTCCTCCGCTCGCCACCGCCAGGTTCGCGCGCACTGCCCTCACCGAGGTCGAGGACGTGCAGGCACGCCTCGACACGCGCGAACTGCCCATCAACCGCGTGGGCATCAAGGACATCAGCCACCCGGTGCGGGTCAAGGATCGATCCGCGGGCGAGCAGCACACCATCGCCAGTTTCAACATGTACGTGAGCCTGCCGCACAACTTCAAGGGCACGCACATGTCGCGCTTCGTGGAAATCCTGCACGGCGAGCGCGAGATCTCGGTGGAGTCGTTTCGCGGCATGCTGCGCACCATGAGCGAGCGCCTCGAGGCCGACACCGGGCACATCGAGATGAGCTTCCCGTTCTTCGTCATGAAGCGTGCGCCGATCTCCGGCGTCGAGAGCCTGATGGACTACCGCGCCAGCCTCATCGGTGAACACCGGCACGGTCACACCGAGATGTGGGTGAGGGTGGCCGTGCCGGTCACGAGCCTGTGCCCGTGCTCGAAGAACATTTCCGACTATGGCGCCCATAACCAGCGCTCGCACGTGACCATCACCGCGAAGCTGCGCAGCCACATGTGGATCGAGGAGCTCATCGAGATCGCCGAGAGCGAGGCCTCTTGCGAGCTGTACGGAATTCTCAAGCGCCCCGACGAGAAGTACGTGACCGAGCGCGCCTATGACAACCCGAAGTTCGTCGAGGATATGGTGCGCGACGTTGCGACCCGGCTGAACGGGGATGAGCGCGTCGCCGCGTACGTGGTGGAATCGGAGAACTTCGAGTCGATCCACAACCACTCGGCCTACGCGCTCATCGAGCACGACAAGGACGCCTGAGGGCGAGGCGCTCGAGCACCCCGGCTGCCGGCCCCTCACGTCCGCCTAAGACCAGGCGCGAATCCAAGCGCTCGAGCGCCGCGCATGAAGATTTCTTAATGCGGCATTCATTGCGGCGTGAGGCCTAAGCCCTCTAACTTCTGCGCTAGTCGCCAAGGTCGTACACGTGAGGAAAGCGCGCATGAACATCATCACCGCATTCACCGCCATCGCCATCGTGGGTTGCGGCGCCGCCGTTGCCGCCGATCCGCCCGCGGCGCCGTCGGCGACGCCCGTGAAGCATGCCTCGCTCAAGGTCTGCAACAAGCAGGCGGACGCGAAGAAGCTCACCGGGCCGGCGCGCGCGCAGTTCGTGAAGGACTGCCGGGGCGGTAAGAGCTCCTGAAGCGGCGGCGCACACCCGGAAGCAGCGGGGACGTCGTCCAGAGTCTAGGCGGGCAGCTCGACCACCACTTTGAGTCCCGGGTCGTTGCTCTGCAGCTCGAGCCGCCCGCGGTGCAGGCGCACGATGGCCGCAACCAGACTCAGGCCCAGGCCGCTGCCTTCCTGTTTGGAAGTCGGCCCGAAGCGCACGAACGGTTGCACGGCGCGCACCCGGTTGTGGCTGGCGATGCCCGGACCGTTGTCGCTGACGGTGAGCCGCACGCAATCACTCAAGCGCCGCACGGCGACCTCGATGCGCCCGCCCGCAGGCACGTACTTCAGTCCGTTCTCGATGAGATTGGTGAGCAGTTGCGCGAGCAACTGGCGATTGCCCTGCACGCTGGCCGGGGCTTCATGCCGGCAGGCGAGCGCCAGGCCCTGCGCCGCGGCGACCGGCTCGAACAGCTCGACCAGTTCGGCGGCGAGATCGCCGACGTCCACTGAGGCCGCGGAAGCGAGCGGCGCGCCGGATTCCGCCAGTGCGATCTGCAGCAGCGTGGCGAGAGTGCGCTGCAGGTGATCGACTTCCCGCAATGCCAACTCGATCGACTCGTGCACTGCCGGCTCGAGCGCCGGTGAGTGCCGCAGCAGCGCGTCCATGCGGGTGCGCAGCCGGTGCAACGGCGCGCGCAGGTCGTGCGCGGTGCTGTCGAACGTCGCGCGCAGTGTGACCGCCTGCTCCTCGAGACGATCGAGCACCCGGTTGACGGACACCGCCAGCGCATCGAACTCGTCATTGGCGCCCGCCACCGGCAGCCGCAGCCCGGTCTCACCCGCCATGATGCGCTGGCAGGTGCGGGTCACCTCGCCCACCCGCCGCGCCAGCTTGTAGCTGAACCAGAAACCGGCCAGCGCTGCTGCCAGCGTCGACAGTCCGATGCCCCACAGCGTGGCGAAGCGGAATTTCTCGGCAAAGCGCCGCCCCTGTGAGATATCCGTTCCCACCAGCAGCAGGTCCCCGCCCGGAAGCGTGCGCACCGCGGCGCGCACCGGGTGCACCGCGCGCCGTCCCGGCTCGATGGTGGCAATCTCGAATTCCGGCCAGCGTTCCGCGGGCATGCCGTCGAACGGCCAATGGGTCACGTTGCCGGCGATGCGCTCGAAGTTGGCGTCGGTGATCATGTAGACGGCCCCGATGCGGCCCCAGCTGTCGATGCGCAGGTTGATCTCGTCGGTGACGCCCGGCACGCCGCTGCGCGCGAACTTCTCCTCGAGGCTCTGCAGCTCCGTGTCGATGATCAGATCCACCTCGTCGGCGAGCAGCCTTTCGGTGAGCAGGTAGGCGCTGCCGAGCGTTACGCTGACCGCAAGCGTCACCAGCAGCGTGTAGCCCACCGACAGGCGGAAGGCCGTGGTATTGAACAGGTCGAGCCGCACCGGCTAGCTGTCGGTGCGCAGCACGTAGCCCGAGCCGCGCACGGTGTGGATCAGCGGGTGATCGGTGCCGCGATCAATCGCCTGCCGCAGCCGGCTGATGTGTACGTCGATGAGATTGCTCTGCGGGTCGAAGTGCAGATCCCATACGCCCTCGAGCAGCATGGTGCGCGTCACGACCTGTCCGGCGCGGCGCATGAGAAACTCCAGCAGCTTCAGTTCGCGCCCCGTGAGCTCCACCTCGCGCCCGCCGCGCGTCACCCGCCGGGCCAGCAGGTCGAGCTCCAGGTCCTGCACCTTCAGGCGCGTGCTGTGCGCAGCCCCGGCACGCCGGCGCAGCAGCACTTCGATGCGCGCCAGCAGCTCCGCGAACGCGAACGGCTTGGTGAGATAGTCATCGCCACCGGCCTTGAGCCCGCGGATGCGGTCATCGACGCTGCCGAGCGCGGACAGCACCAGTACCGGAGTCTGGATACCCTTGCCGCGCATCAGCTCGATGATCGCAAGTCCGTCGATGTGCGGCAGCATGCGGTCGGTCACGATGAGGTCGAACTGCCCCTCGGTGGCGCGCGACAACCCTTCGCGCCCGTCGGCGGCATGATCGACACTGTAGCCACTCTCGCGCAAGCCCTTGACCAGAAAGCTCGCGGCCTCACTGTCGTCCTCGATGAGCAGTACGTGCACTTAGGCGACAGAGTAGGAGCCGCCGCCGCCGCCGCGCAAGAGTCGCTGCGGGCTAGGAGGCGGGGGCGCGGGCGCTTTCGGCGCTTTGCAGGCGCGCGATCAGCGCGCTCAGGAACACCCGGTTGAATCGCAGCTGGCAGGACGCCGATACCTGCTCCAGCAACGTCGAGCTCACCTTCAGCACCGTCACCGCGGCTGCCGCGCGGATGGTGGCGGTACGCTTGGCGCCGGGCACGTAGCTCGCCTCACCGAAGCAGTCGCCGGTATCGAGCGCGCCGACGCGCTGGCTATGCCGCTCCACCACGCAGTTGCCGCTCACCACGATATAGAAGCGATCGTCCAACTCGCCTTCCTTGACGATCTCCTCGCCCGCCGCATAGTCCTGCCAGCTGCTGGCGCGCAGCACTTCCCAGATCTCGGCATGCGAGAACTCGTGGAAGAACTTCAGGCGCCGCAACACGCCGAACTGCTCCTGGCGGTCGATCCGCGCGTTGGCTTCGCGCAGCCGCTGGTGCACGCGGGTAAGGTCGGCGGCGAAGTCCAGGCCGCTCTTGCAGCGCTTCTCCGGATCCTTCTGCAGCGCCAGCGCCACCACCGTCTCGAGCTCCTCCGGCACGTCCTTGCGCTGCGTGTGGATCGGCGGCGCCGTCGCGTAGACGATCTGGTGCAGCAGTTTCTGCAGATTGCCGGCGCGGAACGGACGCGCGCCGGTGAGCAGTTCGTACATCACCGCGCCGAGTGAATACAGATCGGAGCGGTGATGTAC
>CATPBQ010000236.1 GCA_955652795.1 uncultured Steroidobacteraceae bacterium
GCGCGCTTCCCGATTCTTGATGGCAACGTACGGCGCGTGCTGGCGCGTTACTTCGGCGTGCCGGGAAACTCCGCGGAGCGCGCCGTGGCGCAGCGACTGTGGCAGCTGTCGGAGCGTTGTACACCGCCAGTGCAGGTGGATGCGTACACCCAGGCGATCATGGATCTGGGCGCCACGGTGTGCGTGCGGCGCAAACCCCTGTGCACCCACTGCCCGCTGTCGGAAAAGTGCCTCGCCCGGCGCACCGGCCGGCAGCACGAGCTGCCGGCCCCGCGGGTGAGCCGCGCGCGGCGCCTGCGCCGCGTGTTCATGGTGGTGGCGCTGCAGGATGACGGCAGCGTACTGCTGGAACGCCGGCCCGAGAGCGGCGTGTGGGGAGGGCTGTGGTGCCTGCCGGAGTTTGGCACCGCCACCGCGGCGGGCGCCTTCGTGCGCGGCACCTTACGCGCGGCGGCGATCGAGCCTCAACCCTTAAGCCAGGTCGAGCACGCGTTCACGCACTTCGATCTGTCGATCACCCCGCTCCTGGTGCGCTGTTCGGGCGCGCCCGCCGTCATGGAGGAGGAAGCGGGAGCGAGCCTTTGGTATAACATCCGTGCCCCGGCACGCATCGGCCTGCCCGCTCCCATCACGACGCTCCTGTCGAGTCTTGCGAGCGAGTCCCTGTTCGATGCCCGCACGGCTTAGTGAGCAGCGAGGAGGTTTGCGTGTCACGTATGGTGCAGTGTGTTCTTTTGAAGCGCGAGGCCCCGGGACTCGAGCGGATCCCTTATCCGGGCGAGCTCGGCCGGCGCATCTACGAGAGCGTGTCCAAGGAAGGCTGGGCGCGCTGGCTGGCGCACCAGACCATGCTCATCAACGAGAATCGGCTGACGCCGATGGAACCCAAGGCGCGCAAGTTCCTGGAGACGGAAATGGAGAAGTTCTTCTTCGGGCCCGGCTCGCAGGCGCCCGAAGGCTATCGGCCTCCCAAGGAGGGGAGTTAGCCTTGGTCGACGCAGTGGCGTCGTACGCATGTTGATACACGGCAAGTGCCACTGCGGGAACATCGCCTTCTCCCTGACCTGGGAGCCTGAGCCACGCGAGATACCGGCTCGCGTCTGCACCTGTTCGTTCTGCACCAAACATGGCGGCGTGTGGACCTCCAATCCAGGCGGCGCTCTGAAGGTGGTGGTCCAGGATCCCGCGCGGCTTTCCCGATACGCGTTCGGCACCCGAACCGCGGAATTTCACGTCTGCGCCCGCTGCGGCATCGTGCCCGTCGTCACCAGCCGAATCGATGGCAACCTCTACGCAGTGGTCAGCGTCAACGCATTCGAGGGTGTCGATCCATCGCTGCTGCGTCATGCATCGGCGAGCTTCGATGGTGAAGGCGGAGAGTCCCGCCTCGCGCGCCGCAAGCGCAACTGGATTGCCGAGGTCGAATTCCTCGAAAGCGGCACCTGACCCTTGCACCGAGGGACTGCCACCGGCAACCCGGCGTTCGCCGTTCGTGTCGAGGGTCAGGTTCGCGAGGCGCGCGCCGCGCGGCTCACAGATGGATCAGGCCGCGCTTGTGGGCCACCGCGACCGCTTCGGTGCGGCTGATGGCATCGAGCTTGGTGAGAATGGCCTTCACGTGCGTCTTGGCGGTGCCTTCGGTGATCGACAGCCGCCGCGCGATGTCCTTGTTGCTGCGGCCCTGGGCGACGAGCTGCAGCACGTCGAGCTCGCGCTGCGTGAGGCTCGGCTTCCCCATGCGCTGCAGCGCCTTCGCGGCCACGGTGGACGAGGTATAGGGACGGTCCTCGCTGACTGCGCGGATGGCGGAGAGGATTTCCTGCCTGGGTGCGTCCTTCAGGAGGTATCCCTTAGCGCCCTGTGAGAGGCACTGAAAAATGTCCTCATCGCCATCATAGGTGGTCATGATGAGGATGCAGGCCTTGGGATGGAGCTCGAGCACGCGCTGCACCACCGACACGCCGTCACGCTTGGGCATGCGCAGATCCAGCACCATCACATCGGGCCGATACTGCTCGTAAAGCGCGATGGCCTCATCGCCATCGCCGGCTTCCGCCACGACTTCCATGTCGGCCTGCTGGTTGACCATGGCCGCCAGGCCGTCGCGCACCACCGGGTGATCATCGGCGAGCACGACGCGGATCTTCGTCTTCATGACGGCTGCCACTAGGCGGCTCGCTTCACGATGCGCACGCTCACGCGTGTGCCGGCCCCAGGCTGGCTGTGGATGTGCCACTCTCCGCCGATCGCGCCGGCGCGCTGGCGCATGCTGGAGAGGCCAAAGCCCTCGCGCGCGTACATATCGGGCCGTTCTTCCATGCCCACGCCGTCGTCCGCGACCGCGAGCTCCCAGTGGGCGGGCTCATCGGTCATGGTGATGCGCACGGTATGCGGGCGGGCGTGCCGCACCGCGTTGCTCACGGCCTCCTGCGCGATGCGCAGCAGCTCGTGCTCGTGCTCCGGACGCAGGCCCGTCGCGATGCCACCGCCTTCGAATGTGCAGGTGACGCCGCCGGGCACCGTGGAGCGGTCGGCGAGCTGGCGCAGCGCGATCTCCAGTCCCGGGCGCCGGGTCTGATCCAGGCGCAGCGCCATCACCGAGCGGCGCGCTTCGGCAAGCCCGTCGCGCGCCAGCTCCCGGATGCGCGATAAGGTCACGGCGAGCTCCGAGCCGCGCTTCTTGCAGGACGGGAACTCCTCGACCGCGCCGAGCTGCAGAAGAATGCCGGTGAAGGACTGCGCCAGCCCGTCGTGAATCTCCTGGCCGATGCGCGTGCGCTCCATGAGCACGGCGGCTTCCTTGGCCGAGTAAGCGAGGCGCGTCAGCTGTACGGCGAGTGTCGCCTGCTGCGCGAGCGCCACCAGCAGCTCGCTCTTCTGCACGTCTTCTGCGTTGCGCTGGAAAGTCAGCACCAGAAAGCCGACGCTGCGCGCGCCGAACACGAGCGGATACACCAC